>QBMS01000076.1 GCA_003249095.1 Snowella sp. | reverse complement strand
GTTAAGTCCTTGTCTTGTAAGGATTTCATTCTAATAATTAGACTGAACCAGTGCCGATATTTGGCTACCACGAGAAAATAACGATCCTTACAAATCTTTAATTAAAACTATTAAGGATGAAAGAGTTTTTGCATCTTGGGATAATGAATTGAAACCTCGCTGGTATATTCTTGAACGTCACATCGCTAAACAGGCATGGACAGGTAATCAAGTAGGTACACCACCTTGGTCAGAGGATTTAGTTGAGAATAAGCATAAGCCTGCGATAATATCTTTTTTCTCATTTAAAGGAGGTGTGGGACGAACCAGTACCCTTGTTGCAACAGCATTGACTTTAGCCCGTAATGGTCATCGAGTTGCTATTGTTGACCTGGATTTAGAAGCACCAGGCTTGGCTACAATTTTTTCACCAAATAACTCCAATAATCTAGGTGTAATTGATTATTTATTGGAAAAAAAAATTCAACAAAATGATTGGAAACTGCGTACTCACACCATAAATATTAATGAGCAAACATTACTAGGTGATGATGGGCAAACCTTACAATTACTTCCCGCAGGAACAGTAGATGATAATTATTTGGAAAAATTAGCCCGATTAGATTTTCAAAACCTTGTCGATAGTGAACTGCAAAGTACAATGCAAAATATGTTAAAAGAATTGGAAAGTGCAGTTGATAATTTAGATTTTATTTTGATGGATGCACGAGCTGGTTTTCATGACATTGGTGGTTTGGCAATCACTGCTCTCTCCCATGCAGCAGTCATCTTTGGAACTCAATCACGCCAAAGTTGGGCTGGACTAACCCATGTTATTCGACATCTAGCAAGTCGTAAGATTGATGAGCGTTTACCGTTAATTATTGTACATTCGATGGCTCCAGCGATAGGACTCTCAGGAAGAGAAACAGAATTGACAGAATTTCGGGAACAAGCCTACATCGTTTTTCAAGAAAACTATTACTCTGAAGATGAAACTGTTCCTGATACTAACAATAGGGAAGAACCATTTTTTCCTGTGGTTGTTCCGTATCAGGAGAGTCTACGGGGAGACATAGCTCTATTTTCTCGCAACTCAACCTCAGAAGAATCAACTCGACTATTAAACCTCGTCACAACGATGACTAATTCTCCTTATCAGGAGATTGCGGAAAAGTTATGTAACTTTTTTGGACGTGAATTTAAAAAAAATAATTAAATTAAAACCATGCCTTTAAAACCATGCCTGAAGTTAATAAACAAAAATTACTAGAATTAATCGTGGATATCGCTCCTGGTCAGGGTACTGCTGAACACGAAAGTGATGATGAACAAAAATTCTTAAAAAATTTTTTACCCATAGCAGATTATCGTCATGTTTTAGAACCAAATATATTATTAATACTAGGAGGACGTGGAGCAGGAAAAACAGAATTATTTCGTTTACTCGCAATTCCTTCGGGAAGAGAATACTTGGTTGCAAGCTTGGGAATCAGATCCTTACCTAATTTGGATAAAACAACATGGATAGCTGGTTTTGGAAGGACTCGCAAAACGGAAAAGCGATTTCCCACCCCAGAGAGTGTGGAAACAGAAATGGGTAATATGACCAATATTGAATGGCGTAGCTTCTGGATTGGTTTAATTTTAGGCGTGTTATTACAGCAACAAGATTTTAAATTCAAAGATTTTCTGACTGAACAAATAGAGACAGAAATAGCCAATATTCTGAAAGATAATTTATCTCGTTTATCAATTTGGCAACCGATTGTTAATCAGAATCTTGAAAAATTAAATTCTGTCTTAGATAAATTGGATCAAAAACTCATTGAAACAGATGAGTGGTTATTTGTTACTTATGATGAATTAGATCGATTAGTGGCTTCCTATACTGCTTTAGCAAGTCCTATTCGGGAACTTTTAGCTTTGTGGCTTGATCGGTGGCGACGTTGGGACAGAATACGACCCAAAATATTTTTGCGGACTGATCTATTTCAAAAGGACTTTTTGAGTTTTCCTGATGCTTCCAAACTGCAAGCCCATCAAATTCGATTAGAATGGAAACATTCGTGGCTTTATCAATTGTTAGTCAAACGACTTGCGAACTCTGGTATTGAAATGACAGAATATTTACAAAATATCCCAGATTTAATTATTGAAAATAAAACTGGATTGGGCTGGACTGCAACATCAAATGAAAAATTGTTTGAAGAACTAATCGAAAGGATGATTGGTAAGTATATGGGAGCCAATGCTAAAAAAGGAATTACCTATCGCTGGATTCCCAATCACCTTCAGGATGCTGGCGGTCGAATTTCCCCCCGTTCTTTTCTCAAGTTATTTGCCTTAGCCGCACAAAGTCGAATACAACAGCACTCGACCGTTGAACAAAATACGCTACTCTTGCAACCCTCTGATTTACAAGGGGCTTTAATGAATACTTCAGATGATAGAATTAGAGAATTACAGGAAGAGTATCCTTGGTTAGAATCTCTCAAGACGAGCTTAGTCAATCTGATAGCTCCCATGCAAAAAGAAATATTTTTAGATGCCATAAAATCCACTATATGGAGTCCTGAAAAACAACCACCTGTAACTAACCCTGAAGGAATTTTGCAATATCTACTTCAACTTGGAATTGTAGAAAGTCGTTCTGATGGACGTATTAATATGCCTGAAATTTATCTTTATGGATTTAAAGTTAAACGAAAAGGTGGGGTGAAACGTACAAAATAGTCTGATAATACTAAAAATCAATATGCTTAGAAAATATTCATAAATAAAATTTTTTATATTTTAAAGTTGATCGCATGATCGCATTTTCTGAATGAGTTTTAATCAGTGTTTAGAAGCGATCGCACTCGTTGGAGGGGCCAATAAATCTTATAAGCTTTTCCGTAGATATTTTTTCTCGGTAACATTCCCCAAATATGGGAATCAAAACTATCGTTGCGATTATCTCCTAAAACAAAATATTGATCGGCAGGAATCACTGGACTTTTGAATTCATAGTCAGGATTTTCGGCTAAATAGTCTTCAACTAAGGGCGTGCCATTAATATAGACAATGCCTCCTTGAATTGTCACGGTTTCCCCTGGCAATCCAATAATGCGTTTGGTGTAATAGTCGGCGGGATTCGGATCGAGTTCCTTGAGTTTTTCTGAAGGATGAAAAACAATAACATCTTGTCGTTGGGGTTGGTAGTTTTGATCTTTGCCCACAAAAATGCGATCGCCGAACTTTTAATAAAATTGTCTAAAAAAATCAAAACTATCTCTACATTTTGACAAATATTGTTTGTGAATTGGGCGGGGAGAAATCTCTGCTTTGTTAGTAAAAAATTCATCAAAACAGCTAAATTCTCCCTCAGTAACCTAACCCCTAGAATAATCATCCTGAAAGCGAATAATATCGTCTTCTCCCAAATATTCTCCGTTTTGAACCTCAATAATCACCAATTGAATGACCCCAGGATTTTCCAAACGGTGCGCACTGCACTGGGGAACATAGGTCGATTGATTCGCTTCTAAAATTTCAATTTTGTCGTCACAGGTCACTTTAGCCGTCCCCGAAAGCACAATCCAGTGTTCACTGCGATGGTGGTGCATTTGTAAGCTGAGACGATGGCCAGGGTTCACCTCAATGCGTTTAATTTTGTAACCAGGCCCTTCTTCTAGGGTAGTAAAGGAACCCCAAGGACGATTTTCCGTTTCGGTGGGGCCAATAATCGGAAAAGGAAGGCCAATTGAAGTAGGGATTGCTTGGGCTAAAGTCATCGGTTATATCTCCTTGGGTCACTAGATCTAGTAAAAAATTGAGTAAAAGTAAGCTTAGGCTCATTCATGGGTAAATCAGGTTTATTTTTAAGCTGACTCATGCCTTGACTAAAATTTGATTGTTTTTTTAAGAGCGATTTTTTCAAATTATTGTCAGGGAAGCTAGAACAAACTTTTTCGACTAAGTATAACGGTAAAATCTCCGAACGGCTACAGTCCTAGCGGATTTTTACGGCGCAACAAACACGCCCAATCCATTGTGAACCCTGGCAGCGGTGACCGCAGAACGATCAATTAACTGTCCTCCCAAGGAAAGAGCCGTAGAACTTCCGCCATCTAGGTTTAAAGCGTCTTTTGCTCCTAATTGATTTAATAAAGCCGCCATTTCCGTCAGGGTCGGCCCTTTTCCACCCACTCGATTATGAACCGCAATCATCAGGAATTTTCCGTTTTGGTGAACCGCGATCGCACTTCGGGAAGCATTTTGTTGTTGAAAGCCCTTATTGAACTTCTCAGAAGCAGAATCTAGAACGATCCGACCATTTTCGAGCATCAAAGGGCCCGCCCCTAGAATATTAGCGTATTGGTTAAAATCTGCTGGAATAGTATTACTAGCTAGGCTAACTTGAGTTCCCACTAATAAACTATTGGCAGAAATAGCGTTACCGCGAGCAGTCAAGAGATAGCCATCAGTCGGGATATTAAAGGGATTTTGACCCGATTTTCCGCCCGATTGCTGGAACATTATCTGATTATTCTGCACGATCGCGATCATTTCGTTATCGGTTGCGGGTGTATAACTTGGCCCCCAGGCAGAGGTATAACGAGCCAAACCTTTTTGGACATAGCCACTATTTAACTGAGAAATAGGTAATTTTTGTCCCGTTGAAGTGGTCAAAATTTCCTGTAAACTGAGTCGCCCCACTTTGATTTTTCCCTGATTGTTCCAAGCGATCGCGCCCCGATTGAGAATTGGCCCCGACAACCAACGTCCCTCTTGTCGAATTGCGCCCAGGGGTTGTTTCGTATTGCGGTTAAAAAATCCCCCATTAATGGCCGCAGAAGCTTGCCAGAGATTAGCCAGATTGACCACTGAGCCAGTCCCTTCCAAGCCGTTTAAATTAGTCGCGATCGGTTTGAGAGAAATTTTGGGTGATTTAGGATCAATTTCTAACCAGGTCACAGGAAAAGTATCTTTGCCTAAACGAATAAATTGTTGTTGCCAGGTGATTCCTTCGGCCCAAGCAATCTCTTTCGGCATGGGGGTATCGGGACGGACATCAATGACTAAACGAGCGGGATTATTTAAACTAGAAACCTGTAATTTATTTGCCGTAGGCAGACTAAAAATAACTTTGCTAGTAGGCCCGTTATTTTCTAATCGAAAAGACGCATTCCCCGTTCCCCCACCGAGATCATCTTCATCCTTAGATTGGGCAATAGTTTTGGCGGCGGCTACAGTGGAAAATTGATTCACTAAGGAGGCTTGAGCCGTGCCATTGAGCATCACCACTCCTTCCGTCGGAGCTTGACTGATTTGCCAAAAAGTCGGACGAGTGAGTTCTAGTACCACTCTTTTTCCCCAGATCTGTTTTCCTTCCCGAATACTAGTGATTTCCGCAGACGGCGAATTGAGCAGCAGGGTATCACCACTCGTTTGAAATTGTCCTCCCGAATTTTGCAAAAAATCCGTCAAATCTAAATAACGATAGGGGGGGAGTAATTTAGCTTTGATCGAAGTCGATTCTCCCGAAAACCAAGCGATCGGTTGATTTGTCGGCTGATTTGTACTCAAAAGTTCTAGCCCAAAAATCTGCATCGCGCCCGTATCACTAATACCTGTACGAACAGCATTATTTTCTGTCCACTGAATCCAAGCGACAGGAAATTTACGATTATCTAGAGAAATGGTATTCCCTTGTTGCAGGAATCCCTGGAGGGTTTGGGATAATTGGGGCGATCGCTGGGGAAAGGATTGGGCTTGGACGGTAAGGGAATTTAAAAATAAACCATAAATGAGAACAAAAAAGAGACTCAAGATAAAAGAAAGACCAAAAGGAGTCAAAAAAATATTTTTTAACCATTTTTTGATGGATGATTGCAAATTTTTATTTTTCATTTTAGAGAACATAGAAGTAAACAGACTTAATTTTTAGTATGAACCGTTCTTTGCTTCATTTTTTGAAGAATTTGTAGGATTAAAGCAAATCCATTATTTTGCTCTAGGATAAACCCCTTAGATTTCACCTATTTAATTCTAATAAAAAGCTAATTAAATACATCATATTTATCTTATCTATAGACTATCAAAACAGGTAAGTTGTTCTGCTTTTATTGTAAAAATCTTAGGGCATTGTACGCAATCTTGTCGGTAATATAGCTCTTGCATAATCGCAAAAAATCTGAACAGAATCTAACAAATTGCTTAACGCTGACAAATTGCTTAACGTTGTTTTAAAAGCAAATTCTGTTTTTAAAAATCAAAAAAGCTGTTTTTTAGCGTTTTTTACCCTATTAAACTTTTTTTTTGCTGGTAAGATTAACTTTTTTCTCTTAGTAATCTAAACTACATTATTGCTTGACAGAGGAAAAAACTCGTGCTAGTCTACTTTTAGTCTTCTGATATTTAATTAAAAATTAAATATCAGTATAACACAAAAAAACACTTGCGTAAATCTACGGAGTCAAAAAAATGGCTAACATAATTGGAACAAATCTCGATAACACACTTGTCGGAACGATTTTCAATGACTTCATTTCGGGTCTTGGCGGCAATGACTTTCTGATCGGCGAAGGTGGTAACGATACCCTCAACGGCGGAACTGGTAACGATACCCTAGATGGAGGAACGGGTGCAGACAACCTCAATGGAGGTGATGGAAATGACACCTATTTTGTCGATAATTTGAATGATGTGACGGGAGAATTCTTTAATGACTCCCCTGGAGGAGTGGACATTGTCTTTGCCTCAGCCACTCACACCATCGGATTTGGGATCGAGAACCTGACCCTAACTGGATTTAGCAATATTAACGGGACAGGTAATGGAAATAACAACGTTATTACGGGTAATAGTGGTAATAATGTTCTGAACGGAGGCGCAGGAAATGACACTCTTACTGGTGGTGCTGGTAATGACACTCTTACTGGTGGTTTGGGAGCCGACATTTTTGTCTTCAATTCACTGTCTCAAGGGATTGATTTTGTTTCAGACTTTAAATTTTTTGAAGGAGATAAGATTCAGATCTCCAAGGCTGGGTTTGGAGCTAGCTCTACCAATCAGTTTAATTACAATAATTCTACGGGCGCACTGTCTTTTCTCGGAACTCAATTTGCTACCCTCCAATCTAATTTAGGAGGTGAATTTATTCCTAGTCTTGACATTTCCCTAGTATAACTAATATCTTTCTTTGGTCAGACTTGTAAATTACTTACAGACCTCGAATGCTGAAATCCTTTCTTAACAGAGATTTCAGCATTTAGCTATAAAAAAGTAAAATTTTTAATTTCTATTATGGGCCGTTCTTTGCCCAATTTTTTTAAGAATTTGTAGTGTTAAAGCGAGTCCATTATCTTGATCTAGGATAAATTCTTTGGATTTCGCGTATCGGGGAACATCCTGATGGATTAATTTTACAAAAATAAAACTATTACCATTGGTCACTAAACCAAACAAAGGTTGATAGGGATGGGGAGAGGAAAGCATATACCCCAAAACTTGAGGAATACCGACTTTTACAGAAAATTCTGCTCTTTTTGATTCGATTACTAATAACCAGATTTGCTCAATTAATACTAATACATCCATTCGTCCCCGTAGTTCAATCCCATTTTCTTCGGTGACAATTTCTACGGTTTTTTCGGTATCGACATAAAAAGGCGGTAGGAAAAATCCTGCTAAATCTAATAAAGGAGCTAGAACTGCCAATTTTACCGTATTTTCCAGTAGCGATCGCCGTTCTAAATTGGCATAGGCCGCCTGAACTCGTTCTAATCGTTGCTGTTCCGCGATCGTCAAACTCGGTAAATCGCTTTGCCATTCCCAGAAAAAAGTCGGATCTTCGACTAACTGTAGATTAAATCGTCGTTCGAGATCGTAGAGGGTTATTCTTTCGATCGCAATTGTTTCAACCATCTCTCCATCTCTCCTAACGTTTTGATCTCTCCATTGTACGCAATGTTACTGGTGAGAAGCTCAAGGGGTAGGCGATCGGTCATAAAGCCTCTGATGGAATCAAAAAATCAATCTTTTGCAATGAATCTTTATCTTTTATTAATAAAATTCACAAAAACTATTCCTTTTGTAAAGTTTTATTGCTAAAATTTAATCTATCGTTAACAAGAGGAAAAGTAACAATGGCTGGACTATTTGGAATTTTTGGGGGCAAAACAAAATTCGTCGATGAACCCGATCCCGTCACTCCGAAGGCAGAAAAGAAAGAAGCATTTTTCCTAGAACCCGATCTTGCCAAAAGCTTAGGAGACGCGGAATTTATGCGAACCCCCATCACCACCAGACGCACTTTTCCCAAGACCCTCGCGGGAAAGGGAACTGCAATTGTTCAGGAAGTTTCTTCTCTGTCCAAAAAACAGACAAAAGAGGGTGAAATTTCTTCAACTCCTAGCCCAAGTACGTCATCTGTGCCAGAATCCCCAATGGAACCTGTCAAAAATGAGCGTCGTAGTGGTGATGATAGCCTCGATATGTTTCGTAAAATGGCAAAAGATTTAAAAAAATAATTCTATCGCAGGATGTTGTTGAATAATCTACATATAAGGGGTTTAAGCCCCTTTTTTATCAATATTTGAGATATTTTATCTATCCGAATACCGCTATATTAATTCATAAAGAGTTGAATTTCTCGAATAATGTGGGGCGTTGATAAAATTTCTTCAGTGTATGAGTTCCCACTTAAATATTAGTGTGTTCCATTATCGTAATCATGGAGCTAATTATGGGAAGATTGCTATAGGAATGTCTGTCCCATCTGATGCAAAGTCTGAATGGCAAGCATTTTGGGATAATTTGGGTGATCCTTACTGTAATGAAAGTAAAAATCCTGTCTATAAATTATTGTTAGAATCTTCTGAGCAGTCCCGTAGCCATATTAAAACTTGACTGATATCCAGAGCTTATGAAATTTATCGATTTATTTGCGGGGATTGGTGGATTTAGAGCTGGTTTTGAAAGAGCAGGATTTACTTGTGTTTTTTCTAGTGAAATTGATCTAAATTGCCAAGAAGTTTATTATAAAAATTATGCGGAATTACCCTTTGGAGATATTAAAAATCTAAATCCTAATCAACTCGATCATTTTGAAGTGTTAGTGGCAGGATTTCCCTGTCAGCCATTTAGTATTTGTGGAAAAAAACAAGGTTTTGAGGATGTAAGAGGAACGCTATTTTTTGAGATTTGTCGTATTATTCAAGCTAAACAGCCACCTGTCATTATTCTGGAAAATGTCAAACATTTAATTCATCATGATCAAGGTCGTACGTTAAAAATTATTTTATCTAATCTAGAGAATTTAGGGTATTACGTCAGATATCAACTACTCAATGCGAGACATTTTGGTCTTCCTCAAAACCGAGAACGTTTATTCATTATTGCGAGTAAGTTAAAACCCTTTGATTTTTCAAAACTGAAATATACTTCAACTCCAAAACTAAGAGACTTTTTAGATAAAGAAGGGGATTTTGAAATTTTAGACAAATCTGAATATACCTTAATTGATTCTCCCAGAAAACAGGACTCTGAACTGATATTTGTCGGCTATCGCAATAAAGGAATCTGGAAAACAGGCGTTCGACCCAATACGGAACATTTATCTAGAGTACATCGACAACCTAATCGAATTTATTCGATAGATGGAGTGCATCCAACCCTGCCTTCTCAAGAAACGTCAGGTCGTTTCTTTATTTATATCCCTGAACATAACCTGGTCAGAAAATTAACCATTCAAGAATGTTATCGAATTATGGGATTTCCTGATAATTTCAAAAAAGCAAATAGTCTAGCAGAATGTTATAAACAAATCGGTAATTCTGTCTGTATTCCATTAGTTGAAGCGATCGCTAAAGAAGTTCTCAAACAAAAACTATTTTCCGAAGATAATTTTTATGAATCACCAAGAAAAGCTCAGGAACATATACAACTTGTCCTCTTCAATTAATGATATTAGGGACATACCGCAACAAGAGCAAGACGATATAACTACTATTGCAGAGAATGTTTATAACCAGAAAGCTGTTTATACTGTTCTTATAACTTTATTAGTGCATAAAACGCTATTTCCAGCACAGGATATTAGATATCATCAAGAAAATCTGAAAGGTGGTTTTTCTGGTAGAACTATTGATACTAAATTTATTACACCGACCTTAAAAGAACTAGGATTACCTTCTATGGCTGAAAGTGGTTGGTTGACTCGTTCTTTGGAGCAACCTTATCCCTACACCTTGAATTACCAAGGAAAGATTAGTAACAAAAAAGTAAAATTAGCATTTTTGAAAATTCTTGACTATGTTGAAAAATATCCTGAACATTCTGAGAAGATTTTACGAATTTTACTGAATAAAGTAATTAATTTACAAAAAAGAAATATTATTCAAATTAATAAAATTAATAATCCTGATACTTTATCAATCCCAAGTATATTATCTGTTTTACAGGAACATTTTTTGACAAAATATAGTCTTAGCGGTGGCTCAAAATTATCTGTCCTTGCCATTTATTCAGTGTATCAATCACTAATTTGTGAAGTAAAAAGATACGAAAATAAAATATTAAAAGAATTAGGAAGTCATACGGCCTCTGATTTAACCTCACAAAGTTCTGGCGATATTGAAATCTTTGATGAAAATAATCAATTATTTGAGTCTGTGGAAGTCAAACATAACAAACCAATTGATATCATGATGTTGAGGCTTGCCTATGACAAAATAGCCAAGTTTAATCCAAAAAGGTACTATATTTTATCTTTGAATGATTTAAAATCTTCTGATTTAGAAGAGATTAAAAATTTAACTCAAAAAATTAGAGAAGAACATGGTTGTCAAGTTATTTTAAATGGTATAATCCCGACGCTTAAGTATTATCTTAGACTGATTCCATTGGAAAATTTTATAACTAACTATTCTTATTTAGTTGCCAATGACAATGAGTTGAAAATTGAACACAAACAAAAGTGGAAAGAACTAATAGAAAAACTTAACTAAGATGCAAGAATTTTTTGTAATTAAAACACATAAATAAATCAGCAAATAATTTTTTAATAAAAACTTGATTCACAAGAAAACTGATGCTCTTGTTAAATACAATCTTTTCGACTTAGGCTAAACAATTTTTCGTGAGAATCAATAAGTATAATGGACTATTCATCAACCAAACAGAAAAAAGAACTCTCAAACAACGGTCAATTTTTAATTTTAGCCGCCTATGCTTTTTCGCTAATTCTGTTTGGTTTTTGGAGTAGTTCTCCTCAGGAAATTGCTCTCGGTCTGCAAAAAATTGTCACCTCTCCCGACACATTAATCACCGATTATATTGGCGTTGGCGGACTGGGAGCAACCTTGGTCAATTCAGGAACGTTGACTTTAATTGTTCTTTTCATTTTTTATCGTCTAAACCTCGCACCGACGGGTTTAATGATTGCTTGCCTATTCATTATTAGTGGATGTTCATTTTTTGGGAAAAATTTTTTTAATGTCTGGTTTATTGTAGGAGGAGTCCTTTTATATGGGAAATATCACCAGAAATCCTTCAAAGATTTAGCTTATACGGCTTTTTTTGGAACTGCCCTCGCACCAGTGGTCACAGAAATCATCTTTAGTACGGATTCTGTCCCTTGGATCAAAGTACCTTTGGGGATTGGCATTAGTCTCGCGATCGGTTTTATTTTGTTCCCTGTTTCCGCTAATTTATTAAAAGTTCATCAAGGTTTTAGCCTGTACAACATGGGGTTTACCGCAGGGATTGTCGGAACAGTGGTGGTTTCGCTCCTGAATTCCTATGGGATTGTCCCCGCTCCTCAAATGATTTGGACAAGGGGCAATAACCTCATTCTCGGTTCCTATCTGGGCTTGATCTTTTTATCAATGTTGATCGTCGGCATCTGTTTGACTAATCATCCTCTCAAAAAAATTAGACGAATTTGGGCTTCTTCTGGTCAATTAGTGACAGATTTTGTGGTGATGGAAGGATTTGGCGCTTCTTTGATCAATATGGGGGTTAATGGCTTGATTGCTACCCTCTATATCATTCTGGTGAAGGGAGATCTCAATGGCCCGACTGTGGGCGGAATTTTGACTATCGTGGGGTTTTCCGCCTTTGGTAAACATCCCCAAAATATTATTCCTATACTCATGGGGGTCTATTTAGGAACCTTGGGCAAACACTGGAATGCGAATGATCCTTCCCTCCAATTAGCGGCTTTGTTTGGCACAACCCTAGCTCCGATCGCGGGGAAGTATGGATGGTCTTGGGGAATCATTGCAGGATTTCTCCATTGCTCGGCGGCCCAGAGTGTGGGGGTATTACATGGAGGTTTGAATCTCTACAATAATGGTTTTGCCGCAGGGATTGTGGCCACGACCCTGGTGCCTATTATTCAATCTTTTGATAAAATTCGACAAAATCAAGCTTAGATCTTAATTTTTGAACTTTTTGAAAGCGATCGCGTTCTTATCGTAAAACAATTATTTCTGTGATGCGATCGTTACCAAACCCATTACTTAACTGAAATAACAGGTAAAATAATTGGGCTATCTATAAAATTGATGAATTTATAATCAAGGATACATTGACCTATGAAAACGGTGTTACAAGTCGGCAAACAAAGGATTCAAGAGCATGAACTCTATGATCTCCTTGCCCAATATCAATATTTACCCCGACTCGCTAGGGAACTGATCATTGACCAGGCGATCGCCGATATTCAATGCACCCCAGAGGAAAAAGTTGCCGTTAAGGAACAATTCTTTCAACAACTCCAGATTACCAGTCAGGAACAATTAAACACCTGGTTGATTCAATCGGGGATGACCATAGAACAATTTGAGCCATATATTCTTCGGGATTTGAAGCTCGAAAAGTTTAAACAGGCCGAATGGGATCATCTCTTAGAATCCCACTTTCTAGAATGCAAAAATCAACTGGATAAGATTGTTTATTCCCTGATTCGGACAAAGGAGCCTGGAATTGCCCAGGAACTCTATTTTCGTATCCAAGAAAACGAAGGTGATTTCGCAGAGCTTGCTAGACAGTATTCCGAAGGCGGAGAAGCGGAAACAGGTGGGCTAATCGGCCCCGTTGAACTCAATGTTCCCCATCCCCAAATTGTCCAAATTTTGACGACGGGAATGGCGGGAAAAATCTCTCCACCGACTCAAATTGGTGAATGGTGGATTATTTTACGTTTAGAGAAATATATATCAACCCAGTTGGATGACAATATTCGTCAACGCTTGCGAAACGATCTCTTTCAAAAATGGCTGATGAACCAACTACAGAATAACGTGACCTACTCTCCCTCGGAGGAACTTCAATCGACACAGGATACGGTAAAGAGTGAAAATCCTGAATATTCTTTGAAGTCACTCTCTAAAATTGAAAAATAAAAATTCTCAATTCTTAAACTCTTATTAAGATAAGGTTATTAAAATGAAATAAACCCCTTAAGATGAGATAGTTAAAAATCGAGTTCGATCAATATCAATTCATAAAATCAACTTAGAAATTTCCTCATTATCGTGGCATGACTTATACCGTCTCTGACTATCGTTCCTTCCTATTAGATGTTGCTCCCTTTGATCAACTGCCCCCCGAAGTTGTGACCAAGTTAGCCGATACATTCCAGCCCTGGCGGTATCGCATGGGTCAGGTTATTTTGATGCGGGGTAAGTTTTCGAGTTATGTTTCCATCCTTTTATCAGGACAAGCTCGTTCCCTTGGCTATGATCCCCGCACGGAGATGCCCGTTACCCTCAAACTTTTGCAACCAGGTTCGATTTTAGGGGCGGTGAATGTGGTCAGGGGCATTGCCTGTGAAACTGCGATCGCCTCGACGGAATCCGTTTGTTTAACCCTGAATAATCAAGAATTTTTAGACTTAATTCGACAATATCCCGCTTTTAAAGCGGCTTTCCAAGACCAATGTGGTTTAGTTGAACTTTTTGACCTTTTGGGGACTCAACTTGAACGCCAAGCCCAGGGAGAAACGGATTTACGGGAATTAACCCTGAATACCATCGGTGAGAGTCAGATTTATTATGTTCCACCTGGTCGTCATAAACTCTCGGCTCATCTTTCCTTGCAGGATAAAAACTATCTTTGGCTAGTGAGTGGAGGAGAAATTGCTCAATTTTCTGTTGGCAGTGCTTTACCATCATCTCCTGCTAGTACGGAATTAGAAGTTATTGGCCCCCAGGGTGCCAGATTAGTCGGTGTCCCCAAATCTGCGAGTCCAAGTCTGGCCCAGATTACCCCAACGGAAGCGATCGCCACTCCTCAGGTGACGGTAATGCCCGCCGATGATGAACCCTACGCAGATATTCCCTATGCAGAAGCGGATTTAATTGGAGAAGCCCCCCGTCCTCCTGCCCCTGGGAAAGCTCGAAAAAGTTATCCCTTTGTTCGCGGTCAATCTACTGCGGAAGCGGCGATCGCCTGTTTCCAGATGGTTAGTCAATACTTCGGGATGCCCTTTCGCAAAGAAGTCATTCAGCGCATTGTAAAAGAACAGTTACAGCGTTCTGAATATTTATCTCTGCCCGTTGCTGGGGCTATCACCGAATTGATGGGTCTCACCAGTCAGTTAGTCGCTCTCCCCACCGAATCGATTACCCAACTCACTCCTCCCTTTCTCCTGCGTTGGAATGACAGCTTGTCCGTCGTCTATGAAGTCAGCGATCGCAATATGGTGATTGCAGTGCCAGAGATTGGCCTAGTCCGCCGTAAACCGAAGGAATTTCTGCAAACCTGGGGCGTATCGAGCGATGGCCAACCTCCCAAGGGCGAAGTTTTATTATTACAACTCAGCAAAGAAACTCCCCAGCAACGCTTTGGTTTGAACTGGTTTTTTCCTGAAATCGTCAAACATAAATGGGTATTAATTCAGGTATTCATTGCCTCTTTCTTTGTTCAACTGTTTGGGTTAGCCAATCCTTTGATGATCCAGGTGATTATTGATAAGGTGATTGTGCAAAACAGTCAGGACACCCTGCAAGTATTGGGCATCTTTTTGCTAATTATCGCCTTATTTGAAGCCATTTTAAGCACGTTACGAACCTATCTTTTTGTGGATACGACGAATCGTATTGACATGAGCCTGGGGTCAGAAATTATCGACCATCTCCTGCGATTGCCCTTGCGGTATTTTGAAAAACGACCCGTCGGGGAAATTTCGACCCGTGTTAATGAACTGGAAAATATTCGTCAATTCATGACAGGGACAGCCTTAACCGTTGTCTTGGATTCGATTTTTTCGGTGGTCTATATTGTCGTCATGATTATTTATAGCCCCGTCCTGACGATGGTGGCCTTGGGAATTATTCCAATTTTTATTCTGATGACTGTGATTTTTTCTCCTTTGATTCGTCGTCAATTGCGGACAAAGGCCGAGCGCAATGCCGAAACCCAATCCTATCTCGTTGAGGTCATGTCAGGCATTCAAACCGTCAAGGCTCAAAATATCGAACTGCGATCGCGTTGGCAATGGCAAGACCGCTATTCCCGTTATATGACCGCAGGATTCAGAACGGTTTTAACCTCAACCCTGGCAGGATCGACCAGTCATTTCCTCAATCAACTCTCAGGATTATTGGTACTGTGGGTCGGAGCCTATTTAGTCCTCAATCAGGAACTCACCCTCGGTCAATTAATCGCCTTTCGCATCATTGCAGGCTATGTAACTTCTCCCGTATTGCGTCTGACCCAACTCTGGCAAAACTTTCAGGAAACGGCCCTTTCCTTAGAACGATTAGCGGATATTGTGGATACACCCCAGGAATCCGAGAAAGACCGCTTTAATATTCCCATGCCTGCCATCAAGGGAGCGGTAAAATACGAAAATGTTTCCTTCCGCTTTAAACCCCAGGGGCCTCTGCAATTAAACAATATTAATCTCAGTATCCACGAAAAAACCTTTGTCGCCGTCGTGGGCCAAAGTGGAGCAGGAAAAAGTACCCTCACCAAATTGCTTTCCCGTCTCTATGAAACCGAATCGGGTCGCATTCTCATTGATGGGTACGATATCAGTAAAGTCGAGCTTTATTCCCTGCGTCGCCAGGTCGGTGTGGTTCCCCAGGAAACCCTCTTATTTGATGGAACGGTTCAGGAAAATATCGCCCTCACCAATCCCGAAGCCAGCACGGAAGAAATTATTGCGGCAGCCAAGGTCGCAGCAGCCCACGATTTTATTATGACTCTGCCCAATGGTTACAACACCAGGGTGGGGGAACGGGGAGCTTCTCTTTCAGGGGGACAACGCCAACGGATTGCCCTAGCTCGTTCTGTTTTGCAACGACCCAGTATTTTAGTGCTGGATGAAGCGACGAGTGCTTTGGATTACATGACTGAACAACAGGTTTGCTTAAATTTAGGAGAAGCTTTCCGTGAACATACGGTTTTCTTTATTACTCACCGTCTCAGTTCCATCAAGAGTGCCGATCTCATTATCATGATGGATAATGGGTCTATCGTTGAGCAAGGAACCCACGCAGAATTGATGGCCCTCAAAGGTCGGTATTTTTACCTTTATCAACAACAAGGTGCAACCGATTTTGATAAGAATTAAGCCAAAATTAATCACCATCCCTTGAATACAATTTTTTCAAAAACTAACGAATCACCATGACTAATCAACTTTCTACCATCAACAATCACGCCAACGGCAACGGCGATCTTCCCAAGTCAGAGAACGAAACCTTAGAAAACCTGAAAAAACCGACAGCCCCCAAACCAGGCGGACTACAATTTCCCTCTCTCGGTGGGTCGTCCGATCAAGCGATTATTCTTCGGCAATCTTCGGCTCTCTCCAAGGGGATCGTGTGGACAATTGTGGGAGTGACAACGGCGGCGGTGGTTTGGGCTTCCTTTGCCACAATGGAGGAAGTGATCCCCGCGACAGGCCAACTGAAACCTCTAGATACAGTAAAAGAAGTCCAGGCTCCCGTGAATGGGGTGGTTCAAGAAGTATTGGTAAAAGATAATGATGAGGTGAAAAAGGGTCAAACTTTAGTGATCCTAGATTCCACGAGTTCTACCGCCGAGCTTCTGTCTGCTCAACGCATTAAACAAGCAACTATCCAGGAAAATGAGTTTTATCGCGCCCTCTTACAGGACGGTTTGAGTGAAGATGAATTGGCGATCGCGGTAGTCAGACTGAAATTGCCCTGGCAAGTCGCCACCTTAGCCCAGAATAGAGCCACCCTAGTGACAGAAAACCAGTTTTATCAAGTATTACTAGGCAATAATACCGTACCAGCAAATCTATCCCCCGATAAGATGGCCCGTCTTCGGATTGCTCGTTTTGAGTTGAGTACCCGCATGACAGCAGCTAATATGGAGATCAAACAATTAGAAAAACAACTACTCCAGGCAAATGCCCAATTAGTCTCTGCCAAAACCCAACTAATTGATGATCAAAAGATTTTTGCCGATCTCAGAAATCGGAATGATCAATCCTTGGTGGAAGCCCAAAAAAGTTTAAAAATTGAACAGCAGATCTTAGGCAGTGTTCAACCTCTATTGGAGGAGGGAGCTTTGGCCAAGATGCAAATTGAAAAACAGCAACAGTCTGTTAATGATCGCTATCAACGAATGATTGAACAACGGATCAATGGTTCTGTGGAATACGATAAACAACGTCAACAAATTCAAACGCGCTTTGCTGAAATTAATCGATTAGAACAGGAAAAAAATCGATTAGAAAATCTCATTGATCAAGCTAAAGCGAGATTTGTAAATACGAATGCCATTACCTCAAAAGAAATCTATGATCGCATGGCAGATAACACTAAAAAAATCTCGGATATTGATAGTCAGTTAACTAAAATAATTGTCGATAATGAGAAAAAAATTAACGAACTCAATAGTCAAATTAGCCGCGCCCAGGTAACCCTCAAATACCAAGAGATTAAATCCCCTGTGAATGGCATTGTTTTTGATTTAAAAGCAACTCCAGGTTATGTTACACCGCCCAACCAAACTGTCCCTCTCCTAAAAATTATTCCTAATGATAATTTAATTGCCCAGGTCGATATTACGAATAAAGATATTGGTTTTGTCCGTAAGGGAATGAGAGCAGATGTGCGGATTGATTCTTTTCCCTATAGTGAATTTGGCGATATTAAGGGAACAATTTTATTAGTAGGTTCGGATGCCTTACCTCCCGACGAAGCCCATAAATATTATCGCTTTCCGACTCGAATTCAATTAGATCATCAATATCTGAAAACCGAAGACCGTAAAATTGATTTACAATCGGGGATGTCCGTGACAGCGAATATTAAAATTCGAGAAAAACGAACGGTGATGAGTCTATTCACCGATTTATTTACCAAGAAAATCGAAAGTCTAGAAACGGTTCGCTAAGTTTCTTTTTGGTTACTGGATAAGGACATAATATATTATGTCCCTACAGCTTGTTTTTTTGCGATCGCAACGCAATTTGCTGTATCAACTATCAATCAATTATCAACTATTAATTATCAATTATTAATGACTGTTCCCCTGGGAAACCCTTTAAGTGTCGCTCCGATGATGGATTACACCGATCGCCATTTTCGCTATTTTTTGCGGCAAATGACCCGTCGGACATTGCTCTATACAGAAATGATTACCACCGCGGCCATTATTCACGGCGATCGCGCTAAGTTATTGGATTTTTCCCCCGTCGAAAAACCCCTAGTATTGCAATTAGGCGGCGATAATCCTGAGCAATTAGCCGAATGTGCCAAAATTGGCGAAGATTGGGGCTACGATGAAATTAATCTCAATGTGGGTTGTCCCAGCGATCGCGTTCAAAACGGTCATTTTGGAGCTTGTTTGATGGCCCGTCCCGTCCAGGTAGGGAATTGTCTTAAGGCAATGCAACAGGCAGTTTCGATTCCTGTGACTGTTAAACACCGCATTGGTATTGACGATCAGGATAAATACGAAGATTTAAAAGAATTTGTGCAAATTGTGGCTGAATTTGGGTGTCAACGGTTTACCGTCCATGCCCGCAAAGCCTGGTTAAAGGGTCTGAGTCCCAAGGAAAATCGCACGATCCCGCCTCTACGTTATGAAGATGTTTATCGTTTAAAAACTGACTTTCCCCAACTTTTTATTGAGATTAATGGGGGCATTCGCGCGATCACCGAAATCCAATCCCATTTACAACAAGTTGATGCGGTAATGATTGGTCGGGTCGCCTACGAAAATCCCTATTTTTTAGCCACAGTGGATCGGGATATTTATGGTGAAAAGATTGAACCCCTGAACCGTGCTGAAATTGTCCGAAAAATGTTGCCCTACATTGATGAATGGACAAGCAAGGGATTAAAATTACACGCCGTTAGTCGTCATTTATTAACCTTATTTAATGGTCAACCAGGCACAAAAGCTTGGAAACGTCATATTAGTGAAAATGCCCATGTATCGAATGCGGATTCAAAAATCATTAAAAAGGCATTACAAAAAGTTTCTATTTGAGTATGAATGGATGATCCTACTCACGGTTAAAGTCAGTTCAATGAAACCACGATGGGAATGCTGACTCGATGAAGAAAGCCATTGAATCCCTCTCATAAGGCGTAAATTGTGGAAAATTAACCTGAAATTCCCCAATATTAATCTATATTCAGAACTGACAACATTGACTTCCCACTCCGAATCGTTATATTTAAAGAAATGTAAACAGATTTTGGATTAAAAGAC
>QBMS01000075.1 GCA_003249095.1 Snowella sp. | reverse complement strand
TTTTAGCTTGCTTTTCATGATAAGTTTTGATTATCACTTTTTATTCAGGAGAGCCAATGATGAAGGTTTGAGCCGTAATTCGCGATCGCATTTTAGAGTTTTTTGATTGATTACGCTTTTAGGGGGGATTAGGGGCTAAAGTGTTGAAAGCCTTGACTGAGAGATAATTCTTCTGGGGAACCAGAACCTAAACTATCTTGCAAAATTACCGCTTTGGCAGTTGTTATTTTGCCAATAATTGCCGCAGGTTTTCCGAGTTTTTTAACGAGTTGTTCGGCAGCAAGCTCAGGTAAACACAAAACCAATTCAAAATCCTCACCGCCATACAAGGCCCAGGCGATCGCATCTTCGGGACTAACCCATTGAGTTAAACCTGGGTGAATAGGAATAAGGCTTTTTTCAATTTCTGCTCCAACTCCACTGCAACGACAAATTTGTAAGACCGCATCGGCTAAACCGTCACTGCTGTCCATGCCCGCAATCCAACCGTTTCTTGAAGCAGGAATAAACTCGGATAAATTCCATAAATGGGGTAAAACGTCTAAACGCGGTCGGGGACGTTGATGGGAGTTGATTAAATTATCTCGCTCATTTTGGCATAAATCTTGCCCTAAATCAGGATTAAGCAACAATTCTAAACCTGCCCTAGACGCGCCATGAATTCCCGTTACGACGATCGCATCCCCTGCTTGAGCGGTAAACCGACGAATCACGCGATCGGGTTTCACCTGCCCAAAGGCCGTAATTGCAACAGAAATCACCGAGGATCGACAAATATCCCCCCCAACAATTTGGGTTTGATAGCTTTTTAAACAGCGATCGCAACCTTGATAAAGAGCTTCTACCCAATCAACGGGTGTATCACCAGGTAAACTGAGTCCAATCGTGATCCCCAGAGGCATTGCCCCCATCGCCGCTAAATCTGATAAATTCGCCGCCGCCGCCCGCCAACCTACATCTTCAGGGCTAGTAGTTTGTTCACTGAAATGAACTTTGTCCACTAAAACATCGGTAGTAACAACTAAATTTTGATCCGCAAGGAGAGGTAAAACAGCCCCATCATCTCCAATAATATCGGCGGGACAAAAGCGTTGTAATTTAGCTAATAGTCCCTGTTCGCCAATATCTTTAACGGTTGTTTGATGCACGAAGAGCTTACCTGAATGTTGTGATTTTAAGTTTGCTTTCGCCCCTTAGCCTCCAATTTTGGTGAGAAATCTAACTTGTCAAAGGTTCAAAGTCCCGCAGAATCGGGGGATTTAGGGGGCGTTTACTTAAACCAAAGTCGGAGTGGGTAAAGCACTGTCAATAATGCTCCGAAAATCACTTTTTTGTTTAACCCCTTTAAGTTCATTCAATAATTCTTTGTCCTTAAAGATCTGTACCGTCGGTGTTCCCGTCACTCCTCCCATTTGGGCAATCTCTGGATCGGCTTCGATGTCAATTTCGATAAAGTGAATTTTTCCGTCGTATTCATCTACCACTTTATCCAAGATCGGCTTCAGGGTACGGCAAGGCCCACAGGTCGGTGAGACGTATTTAACCAGTAAAGGGCGATCGCTTTCATGGAAAAGTTTCCGTAGAGCATAACCCCCGACATGACGAGTTTGCTGGATATCAAAGGTTGTTTCCGTATCAGCAACGGCTTTCGTTTCCTGAGATGAATGATAAGTTTCCGATTCAGCCTGTTGATGGTGTTCCACAATTAAATTATTGGCTGATAAAAAACGTTCTGCCAACAGAGCCGCCATACAACCCGTTCCAGCCGCACTAATGGCCTGACGGTACTCATGATCCTGAACATCCCCTGCGGCAAAAACCCCTTCCACACTGGTCGCCACTGAACCAGGTTTCACGACAATATAACCGACGCTATCTAATTCCAACTGTCCTTGAAAAAGATCAGTATTGGGCGTATGACCGATCGCATAGAAGAGACCCTTAACCGCTAAATCAGTGATTTCGCCTGTTTGAGTATGGCGGATTTTTAGCCCTTCCAAATAACCATTACTGCCAAAAACATCCACAGGTTCTGTGTGCCAATGCACCGTAATTTTAGGATTACTTAAAACGCGGTCTTGCATGGCTTTACTGGCCCGCATTTCTCCCTTTCTCACTAGTAAATGAACATGGGAACCATATTTAGTTAAATAAACCGCCTCTTCTGCCGCCGAGTCACCACCACCAATGACCGCCAACGCTTGTTGTTTAAAAATTGGGCTGGCTCCATCACAAATCGCACAGGCCGAAATCCCACTACTCCAAAAATCTTTTTCACTCGGTAATCCTAATCGTTTAGCAACGGCTCCAGTGGCGATCACGATACTATTTGCCTGCACCGTTCTTTCGCTAGACTTAATCGTAAAGGGACGCTGACTGAGATCGACAGAGATCACATCTTCCGTATAACATTCCGTTCCCCACCGTTCCGCTTGGGCCTTCATTCGCTCCATCAATTCTGGCCCTGTAATCCCTTCAGGAAACCCTGGAAAATTCTCGACTTCTGTGGTGGTCATCAATTGTCCGCCAGGACTGCCTCCCGCTTGGAAACCTTCAAACATCAACGGCTTGAGATTCGCTCTAGCGGCATAGATCGCGGCGGTATAACCAGCAGGGCCAGAACCAATAATTACGACATTTTCGACAGTTGGGGTTGACATAACTTTAGATAAACTCATAACGACTACGCATTTTAGTATAACAGAATGTCTGGATTGGGGCTAGGGTGAGACTAATTTTTTTATTTTATCTCATACAAATAATAGGTTTCATTGCCGATAAAACTACGGGTAAATTCTTTGATCGGTTCAATGGTTAAACCTGATGGGGAAGCATCAAGCTTGCGATTGAGAATTAACAATAACGGTTTTGGATGTTGATCAATTAATTTCTGAAGCTGACCTAATATTTCTTGATCATTGACAATTTTACGGTGTTGATTAAATAGAACAAAGCTTCCTTCTTTTTGACTCTCTGGATAATAGATTTTTCTCTCTAAGTAGCCGCTAATAGGAACAATAGTAAAATCCTCACTGCCGATGATAAACCTATCTTGCCAACCCTTTGCTTGAATATATTGGGCCGCTTCCCGACTCGCCGAATAGGGTAAAAATACATCCCGACTAAAGGAGACAATTCCTGCGGCTAATTGAGCATAGAGAATAATCATTAAGAAAGTAATTTTATTTTTTTTCGTCCAACTTAACCAACGAGTAATCATTGGAATAAAACTTTCTGGAATTTTAAAAATAAATTGGGTTAATAAATTGGAAGGAGAATAATATTGACTTAACCAAAAAGCCGTGATTAAGATTAAATATAAATGACCATAATGACGAGCGGAGCCGAGAAATTTAAGATAGGTAAAAAGAACAATTCCTCCTGTTCCCATTAAATAAAAACACAAAATAATGGGATATTCCAGAAAAATTGTAATCATAAAAGCCAGTATTCCGAAAGAAATTATTGCAAATAAAAAGACATCTGGCGGCTTAGAATCTCCTGGGACTAATACTAAAATATAACTATTCCAAATACGAGTCAGAGTTTGATTAAAGCGGTGAAAATCCCATTGTAAAAACCATTGATCGGCTCCTCCTTGTAGGGTACTATCTCCAGGGGGCATCAGTAAAATAACGGATAGACCTATGCCAAAAAAAACAATCAAGAGACTGCATAAGGCATTCTGTAAACTTGCGTTTAATGTTATTTCTAAATTAATATCTAAATTAATATATTTAGTGACTATATATTCAATCACTAGGGCCATTATTAAGGCTACAGTAATCAGTAAACAATAAGCATTAGTATTTGCTAATAAAGCCAAAATTATTGCTAGTGTAAAATAACTTTTTTCTCTTGATTTAAAAAAAGTACAAAAAGCAAACAAAAAGAGAACCCCGATCGCGTAATTACGACTAATGAGTAAATATTCATAAATCGGTAAGTAGCCCGGGGTAAATAAAAGTTTTTGTAGGCGACTAAAGGGAGAAAAATAAATAAATAAACCTATTCCCATCGTTGCCAATAAGAGATGGAATAGTTGCATGGCGATCGCATTTTGGGTAATCTGATTTAATAAATAGAGACAGGCATACCAAAGGATAGGATGGCCTTCATAGCGAATATTATTCCAAAAATCTGTTAAAGACGGGCTATCCCTGGCGATTAACCAACCATTTAATTCATCTCGCCACATGGCATGATTGAGAATTCCCAAAAAACCTAAAACGAAGAAAACTAATAACAAAAAACTTTCAAAGTGTTGAATATTTGCTAAACTAAACTTTTTAAATTTGGGAGACTTTTGCTTTAAATAAGACATTCTGTATTATCTTGATGAATATGCTGATTTTAATTTACCTTATCTACGTTTATTTTTGATCCTAATTAGTTTGTTGTGATCGCGCTTTTTCTAACTCAATGCGCCTCTAACCAAAATCACCGTACTTTTAACCTGACTAGCGATCATGGTGGGAATATTGCCGTGAATCACATTTTGCAATAAACCTTCCCGACTTGCACCCAACAGAATCACATCACAATGTTGACTTTCTGCCAAACTAACCACTGCATCAACCACGGATTGGGAACACAGGGGAATAGATCGAATCGGTCGAGATAATTGAGTTTGTAATAACTTAGCCGCTTGATTAAGATCGGTATAATCCTGGGATTTATTTTTGCCGAGATAGACTTTAGATAATAATAATTCGGGTGAATCTTTATTAGTATAAAGTGATAGTAACTGGGGTAAAAATTCAAGCGATCGCTGAATATTGGGGCCGCCTGCCATCGGAATTAACCAAGTGGCTTTTTGATGTAATCCTTTGGGATAGGCAGTGGAACTCTTGCCTAATTTGACTAAAATAACGTTGCAGGGAGCTTTATCGATCAGGATATCCACTACACTGCCAAAAATTGCTTCTTTACTGCTCGTTGTTCCCTTCCATCCCATCACTAAAACATCAATTTGTCGTTCTCGAATGGTTTCTAAAATTGTATCTGCAATATTATGGGCAAATTTAATTTGAGTATGAACAGACAGATGACGATGGCGGGCTAATCGTTCGATACGTTGTAGTAGTTTGCGATTGTCTTGAATGGGAATACTGATTTCTGAGGGGAGGCGATGTTTCGGTACAGATAAAACTTGCAGACAATCAATTTCATAGTTTTTGTCCTGGGCGATCGCGGCGGCAATTTGAAATAAAGCAGGAGCCGTTTGGGGATTACTCAAGGGCAAAAGAATACGACCTTCTCCTGTCGAGGGAGCGCGAGTCTGATAGGCAATATAGGAAGGACTAGGTTTAACGCTGAGGCCACCGCCTAATTGGGTTGCTTCTTCCCGAATAATGTCAGTACGGGTGATAATTCCGACTAATTTTGTGCCACGAATGACGGGTAAACGGGAAAGTTTATAACGATTCAACAGATACAACACATCACTCAAGGGCGCGTCAGGGTTAACGGTGATCGGTTTGGCGGTCATGATCTCCCGCAATAGGGTTTGGCCCGATCGCTGGGCCGCATTTGATAAATCCGTTTGAGTAAAGACACCGACTAATTTTCCCCCTTCGACCACAGGAAAACCGCGATGGTGGGAACGGGACATGAGGGCTAACACTTCCGCCAGGGTTAGATCACTGGGTAAGCTTTCGACTTGGGTTTGCATGACCTGGGAGGCATTGAGCGTTAACAGAAAATCACGGTTGGGGTTCTCGTCCGTTAGACTAATCCCCTTGGCTTCGAGTAAATGTTCATAGAGCGATCGCTTAAAAATACTTTCTGCCACGATATAGGACACCGCACAGGAGACCATTAAGGGCAAAACCACGTTGAAATTGCCCGTTAATTCAAAAACAATGACGATCGCCGTCACAGGGACTCGCACAACGCCTGTAAAAAAAGCCCCCATTCCTGCCAAGGCATAGGTGACACTGGTTTCATGGTTCAAAATCACACTGCCCAAAGCTCCGACCAAATGACCCAAGGCCGATCCCATAATCAACGCAGGGGCAAATAATCCGCCTGGGGCATCGGAACTGTAGGCCATCATGGTCAGGAAAAAATGCGCGACAAACGCTAATAAAATATTTTGCCAACTGATTTCACCTAACATGACAAAATCTTTTAAAGCGGCATTATCCCGAAAGAAAGTCGGCATTAAAGCGATAATTCCCCCCGAAATTAATCCTGTTAGTCCCACCCGCCAAGCCATTGATAAATTCAAGCGATGATGAATAATTTTTGCCCACAAAATCCCCCGATTAAATAAGGCTCCTAAAGCCCCTGCTAAAATTCCTAAAAAGATATACCAGGGAATTTCTGTCACGGAAAACTGAATTGATAATTCCTGGGCTAAACTATGGGACAAATTCAGATTTGTTGTTTGTAAAAATAAAGAAACGACCGCTCCCACAAAGGAGGCCGCGATCGCCGTTTCTAGGGTCAAACCCGACACATCCCGCATTAATTCTTCTACAACAAACAAAACCCCTGCAATGGGAGTAGTAAACCCTGCGGCCAATCCTGCGGCGGCTCCTGCGGCGATCATCTGACGACGATGTTCAGGGGAAGTGGGCAACCAACTACTTAATTGGGCGGCTAGGGCGGCTCCAATATGGACTGTCGGGGCGCGGCGACCGAGGGTAAATCCCCCCCCTAAAATTAAAACTGTTCCGACTAATTTGGCTAAGGCGACTTTTCCCGATAATTCAATGGGATAACGGGCTAAGGCTGCTTTCACCTGGGGAATGCCCCCGCCTGCTGCCGAAGGAGAAAACCGTTCAATAATCCAGCCCGCTAACCACCCGAAACCTAACCCTGCTAAGGGCAAAACCCAACCCGCGCCGTAATTTTGGGCCGCTTGTAATCGCCAGCTTCCGAGCCAACCGACTCCTTCTTTGATAATTAAGGCCGCGATCGCTGAGAAGACCCCAATAATACAAGCTTCTAAGAGGGCATAGCGAGTATCAATGGAGTTCCGTCCAAAGTGACGAGACTTAAACCAGCTATAAAATTGTTTTCGCAGTAGATTAGGGGAGATCACAGGAGAATCATCGTGAAAGTTAATCAGAAAATTAAGATAAAATAGTTATAACCCTACAGATCGAATTTTAACCATAGCTCAAGGCGTAATTGACCGCTAATTAAAATACCATTACCGCAAAATATTCATGATCAAAATCGATAATGTCTCCAAATGGTACGGAACTTTTCAGGTTCTGACCGATTGCACAACAGAAGTCAAGGTGGGTGAAGTCGTGGTAATTTGTGGGCCATCAGGTTCAGGAAAATCGACTTTAATTAAGTGTATTAACGGTCTAGAAATGTTCCAGAAAGGTGATATTTTTGTTGAGAATATTTCTGTCGGTAAATTAAAAGCCAATCTTCCCAAGTTGCGATCGCGGGTCGGCATGGTCTTCCAACATTTTGAACTATTTCCCCATTTATCGGTAATTGATAATCTCACGATCGGGCCGATTAAGATTCTCAAACGTTCTAAACAAGAAGCCAAAGAACAGGGAATGCGTTTATTAAACCGTGTGGGCTTAGAATCGCAAGCAGACAAATTTCCAGGACAACTTTCTGGCGGTCAACAGCAACGAGTGGCGATCGTTCGAGCTTTGGCCATGAATCCCATCGTCATGCTCTTTGATGAACCGACTTCTGCCCTCGATCCTGAAATGGTCAGTGAAGTTTTGGATGTCATGGTGGAATTAGCCGAAGAAGGAACCACGATGATGGTTGTCACCCACGAAATGGGATTTGCTCGCAAAGTTGCCCACCGTGTGATTTTTATGGATCAGGGATCAATTGTGGAAGATAGCCCCAAAGAAGATTTTTTTAATAGTCCGCGATCGCCCAGGGCGCAACAATTTTTATCTAAGATTTTACATTCGTAAATTTTCTTGCGGTAATTTTAAACTTTTGAAAAAGCGATCAGTGATTAGGATAGGAAAATGAAGGACGATCAATTTTTAATACGATTGGAGATTGTTGCGGAAGTTTTAAGTTATAATCGCTCTAGCATAAGTCTTCATGGCGCACCTTGCTTATTTAATTATCAACAATCAGAAAAAATTATGTTAAAAACTTACAATGCTATTTTAAATCAGAATAGAGTTCAATGGCTTAATGAGATACCCAACATTAATTTAGGTAATTCAATTCAAGTTCAAATTACTTTATTAGAAGAGACTGAAATTACTAAGTCTAATGGTCAAAAAATGGCAGAAGCACTAAAGAAGGTTTCAGAAAATAATATTTTTGCAAAAATTGATCCTCTTCAATGGCAACAAGAAACCCGTCAAGATCGATCTCTTCCTCATCGTGATTAAACTATGTTACTCGATAGCAACATTATCATCTATGCGGCTCAAGCTGAAAATGAATTTTTAAGAGAATTTATTGTTGAAAATTCTCCTTATGTGTCTGCTCTTTCTTGTCTTGAAGTATTAGGTTATCATAAACTAACCGATGAAAATAAAGGCTATTTTGAAGAGTTTTTTGATGCTTCTCAAATCTTGCCAATTTCTCAAGTTGTTATTAATCAAGCCGTGAGACTCAAACAAATTAAGAAAATGTCTTTAGGAGATGCCATTATTGCGGGGACAGCCTTAGTTTATGATTTAACAGTGGTTACACGCAATATTGATGATTTTCGGTGGATTAATCAATTAAACGTTCTTAATCCTTTTGACAATATAAAGAAAAATGATAATTTTCTGTGATTAAAAGTGAAATGTGATCGCAGGGAAAAAACTTACAAAAGAAGGCGATCTCCTTAAGATTTTACCAACAAAGCTTCTTCTACATTTTGAAGTAATTCAACAGCATAAAAACGTTGCGCCGAGAAAGCATAATCTGCTCCGCTCTCATCAATACCAGGAATCAATCCGTTTATTTGAGCTTCTTCGTCATCAATTAGACGATATAATTTACCGACTTCTAGAGAAGCTTCATAGCCTTGATTATTAAGGCAGATTACAAATTTTGCTTGTAATTTTTGAGTCATAATTAAACGAGAAACGATTCCCCGCCTAGTCAAATTAGGATTAAACGCAGAGCAAATTGCTGAAGCGTTAGAGTTACCTCTCCCAGAAGTTAAGAAAATAATCGCAATTTCAAATTAATAATTTTCATCTCAGATTTTGCATTCCTGAATCTTCTGTGAGTCAGTGGCGATCGCGTTCTAAATTTTCAAGTTGCGATCGCGAGATAATGTTAATGAAAAATCACCCGATTGATCAATTCATCAGTTTCTAAATTCACCAAGTGATCGCCCACTCCATCTTTCGTCCAGACATTAAAGGCTTGACTAGATAAAGAAATTTGACGATTTTGATTAGTTAACAGTAACAAATTTTGAGAGTCTGGCATCATCCCAATTAACTGATCGGTTTTGTGGCTAAATTGCATCGCCGTTGTGCCAATATCTCCCAGACTACCCAAACGCAAAGATTCAATGGAAAACGCTTTTCCGTAGCCCAATTGGGTCATGAGTAAAACGCGATCGCCCGCATTTACAGGTAAACAACCGACCAAAGATTCCCCAAATCGTAATCTCAGGGCAGGATTTCCCTGGGTATTGCGTCCCATCGGAGGAATATTTTCTTCCTTAAGAGAAAAACGTAATAATCGACCGCTACTGGTTGCTAACACCAAATCTTGTTCAGATCGAACGAGGTGAATTGATTGAATCCGATCTTCTTCCTTGAATTTAATTAAACCCAAACCCCGATTACTTAACTCGGTAAATTCATTGAGGCTTAAGCGTTTCAAACGACCATTTTGACTGATTAATAGTAAATCTTGATGGATAGTTGATTCGGGAAAAAAGAACTGCCCAACAATTTTTTCTGCATCCCGTTGGGCCGTTTTTGATAATAATTCTAATAGGGGAAGACGGGCAATCGTGACAGGTGGAATTTCTTTAATTAAAATTGGGTAAGCTTTTCCGCGATCGCTGACCACAATAATTTGTTCTTGTTGATGAATGGGGGTTTGATAAATAACGGGATCATTTTCGCTTTCCGTTAATTCCTGGGTAGAAGAGATCCAATAAACTTCTCCTGATAAGGTCACCACTAATTCGGCATCTGCTGGGGGAATTTGCGGTGTAAACAGAGAAAAAGCAGGATTTTTTTTCGGCTTTTCAGGGGAATTTGGTTCGGGTTCCGTTAATATTAAATCTTGATGTTCTGAATTAACTAAATTCGATTCTACTAACTCTACTTCTGGAGTTGGAGTATTAACTGGATCGGTATTCAACTCAGACAAAGTTACTTCAAGATTAATCGGATCAGCGATCGCATCTTGGATAACAATGGTTTTAGGATCGGCGATCGCTTCTTCAGAAGGAATAATGTCAGCAACAGGACTCGGTGAAGGAGGAACAACAACCTGTTTGGGGGGAACGTAGGGGGTTTTAGTAATGCGGGTACGCCGTTCATCTCCAAAGGTTTTTTTCAGTTTTCGTAATTCTTTTTTGAGAGCTTTCAAGCGTTCATGACGATTATTTAGTAGAGTATCTAATTCTGTGATACGAGCTTGCAATTTCTCACTTTCTGCTGTTATTTTTTGTCGTTCTAACCCCGTAATGCGACGCATGGGCATAGCCAAAATGGAATCGGCCTGTTCGGGCGTAATGTCTAAACGGCTTTCCAATTGGACTTTAGCAGTGGTTCCATCGGCGGCATGACGCAAAATATCAATCAGTTGGTCTAAATTATTTAAAGCAATTAATAAACCTTCGAGTAAATGTAACCGTTTTTGACATTCTCCTAATTCGTGGGAATACTGACGGGTGAGAGTTTCTTCTCGAAATTTTAAAAATTCTTCTAATAATTGACGTAGGGATAATTGGACGGGTTTATTCTCTACTAACGCCAATAACGTTGCGCCAAAGTTTTTTTGTAAATCGGTCTGTTTATAAAGTTTCTCTAAAATATTTTCAGGATTTACTTCTTTTTTGAGTTCAATCACCACTCGCATTCCGGTGCGATCGCTTTCATCCCGCAAATCAGCAATGCCTTCAATCTTTCCCTGATTGACTAAATCTGCCATTTTTTCAATCCAGGCGGCTTTATTAACCTGAAAAGGCAATTCCGTGACAATAATCGCTGTTCTCGTCCGATTACGTTTTCTTTCTAAATGAATCGTTTCTAAATGATGAATGCCCTGCACAGGAATCAGACCCTTGCCGGTGCGATAGGCTTCATAAATACCCGTTTGATCAAGAATTCTTCCCCCTGTCGGAAAATCAGGGCCAGGAATCACTTCCCAGAGTTTTTCATCACTGAGTTCGGGATTATCAATCAAGGCAACCAGTCCATCTACCACTTCCCCTAAATGATGGGGCGGAATATTAGTAGCCATCCCAACGGCGATCCCAGAGCAACCATTGAGAACCAAAATCGGTAATTGGGCGGGCAGAACAACGGGTTCCTGTTGGGAATTGTCGAAATTTCCTGTAAAATCAACGATCGCATCGCTAATATCCTCCAGGGTTGCCTGAAACGCAATGGGAGCTAAACGAGTCTCGGTATAACGCATAGCGGCAGGGGGATCATTATCCACCGAGCCAAAATTGCCATGACCCGCCAAAAGTGGGTAACGACTGGAGAAATCCTGTACCATACGGACTAGGGCATCATATACCGACTGATCGCCATGAGGATGATACTTTCCCAGCACATCCCCCACCACACGGGCGCATTTGCGAAACGGGCGATCGGGCGTTAATCCTAATTCATACATGGCGTACAAAACCCGCCGATGAACGGGCTTGAGGCCATCTCTTACATCGGGGAGAGCGCGACCCACAATCACGCTCATGGCATACTCTAAATAGGAGCGTTCCATTTCTAAATGCAGGGGTGTGGGGATGATTTCACCCGTTGTTAAGAGTTTGAGTTGTCTGGTCATGAATTTGGATTTTCCTCTTTAAACATCAGAAGAATAGGAAATGTTAGCCTTGTTTTAATGACTTTAACCGTTTATGGGGAGATGGGGAATGACCGTTTTGATTGTAGAAGATGATCCTATGAATTTTCGGGTTTTTTCAAAAATCCTGATCAAACGGGGGGGACTCAATGTTCAAGGCTCAGAAGACGTGGAAGAAATTCTCCGTCTGGCCAAGGGAGGCGAGATTGAAGTGATCTTAATGGATGTCTCCTTAGCTCGTAGCAGTTATCAAGGAAAATCCGTCGATGGTATTCAAATTACCCAACTTTTAAAAGCCGATCCCGAAACGGCTTCTTTACCCATTCTGTTGGTGACAGCCCACGCAATGGAAGGCGATCGCGAATTCTTTTTACGCCAAAGTGGAGCCGATGGTTATATTTCTAAGCCCGTTGTAGATCATGAGCAATTTGTTTTACAAGTTCAAAATGCGATCATCCAGGCTCGTCAAGGGCATTAGGTAGTAGGTATTAGACCAAATAATTTAGCCGCTCCTGCAATTAACGACAGAATTAGGGCGATTAAAATACCGCGATTCGTAAACTCTTGATTTTCTAGCCGTTTACCAAAGCCAGTGACTTTCTCATCCAGTACATTAATTTGTCCTGACATTTTTTCTTCCAGTAAATTAATTTGTCCTGATAGTTTTTCTTCCATGCGAGACTGATTTAGCTTGAGATCGCTTAAATCGTGTCGAATTTCCTTGAGTTCTTTTTGAATATCCCCTAAGACTTCTTTTAGGTCGGTTTCAATCGTCGTTGCCATGATGGGTCATTCCTTTAGGTTTTGAAAATTTGCAAAGGGAGAAAGTTTTAAAAGCATTGTAGAGGACAGACCAAAATGCGATCAACCCAAGGAATGCGCACTTTGTTCGTAGGCTTGCCAAGCGAGATCAACTAAGCCATTCACGATCGCCACTGCCACATTGGAGTTCCCCTTGCGACCATCCACGATAATATTAGGAATCAAAGAATCTTGAAGCCGTTGCTTTTCCACATCCGCATCCACAAAACCAGAGGGAGTCGCGATCACCAGGGTTGGCCGAATATTTTCTTCTTCAATTAATTCCACCAAAGCGGTCAAGGCGGTCTGGGAATCTCCGATCACAAAAATACCTTCGGGATAGCGTCTTGCCAAAGTTTGTAATCCCCAAGCCGCTTGAGTTTTCGCCTTTTGGGGACGGGTAATGGTCTGCGTACTGCAATAAACGGGATTGGCAAAGGTTTGCTGAAGATTCGGGACAATGCCGACCTGTACCATCGGCACATCCACAATAATGGTCGTTCTGGCAGCAAGAGATGCCGCCCCTGCTGTGAGGACTCGTTCCGAGAAACGTAGCATCTTGTGATAATCAAAATCCGCCGTCGCCAGAATCACACGACGGATAATTTCATATTCTGCGGGAGAATAGTTCGATTCTCCTATTTCCTGGTCAATAATCGCCAAACTCTGGGCATCGGTGATGTGCCATTCCATCGTAAATTTCCATTGTAAATAAATAACTAGTGAAGCTTGGGTTTGGATTGCTATTTTGTGGTTGCAAATATCAAAAAATCTAAAAAAGATAATTGGGTAGTTGCAAAGGTGTATTTTATCTCATCATACACTGCGCCGTAGTGAAGCCCAATGATTCTCATGGTAAGGAGGTCTTTTTGATCAACTAAGCACGGCGGCGGCCTGTCCATTAAAATCAGCGATCGCGTTGCCATTTCCATCACAGTTGCCAATTTTTCAGAAAATATTATCAAAATAATTCCTATTCTTAACGGCCAATAAAACGAGTAGAATTGATTTGTTTTTGACACTGGAGACCCTAGAATGTCCACTCCCAAAATCATCCTGAAATATTTACGATGGCTAAAGTGGAAACAGATGGATGCGCCCCACCTTAATCAAGTGCGATCGCAGTTATTAGATGAATCAAAATTGGATATGCCCTATCTGATTTTGATTATTAGTTCCTGTATGATCGCCACCTTTGGCCTTTTATCGAATAGTACAGCAGTTATTATTGGAGCGATGCTGGTCGCGCCCCTGATGTTACCGATTCGCGGTTTGGCGTTTGGAGCCTTGGTGGGAGATAGTTTCCTCTTTCGGACAGGAAGCGTTTCCGTTGTGGTGGGGACAATCTTGGCGGTAATTCTTTCCTGCTTGATGGGATGGTTAACGGGGATTACCAACTATGGTAGTGAAATTCTCGCAAGAACCCAGCCAGATCTTTTGGATTTGGGCATTGCTGTCGCCGCAGGAGCCATTGGAGGCTATAGCAAAATTCAATCCAAGGTCTCCGATACCTTTGCGGGAACTGCGATCGCTGTTGCCCTGATGCCACCCGTTTGTGTGGTGGGTTTGGGATTATCCCAGGGAAATTGGATTTTAAGTCGAGGAGCAACCCTTCTGTATTTGACCAATTTATTAGGCATTGCTTTGGCTTGTATGATGGTTTTTCTGAGTGCGGGTTATGCCCCCTTACGTCAAGCAGGAAAACCCCTATTAGCCGCAATTATTCTCACTTCACTTTTGTTAATTCCCCTGGGTTTAAGCTTTTCTCGCTTAGTACAAAATGCACGGATACAACGCAGTATTCGAGATGCCCTGACCAATGGAACCGTCACTTTTCAGAGATTAGAATTAACCGATCTTCGGGTTAATTGGCTAGAAAAAACTCCCCAAGTGCTTCTGTCAGTGAATGCCCACGAACCAGTCACCGAGAAACAAGTGAAGCTATTAGAATCTTTTTTAGAGAGAGAAATCGGTCAACAATTTACCCTAATTTTTACCATTAATCGTGTGGAAGAAGTTCGGGCTAAAGAGATAATAGAGCCATTGCCTTAAATTATGGGAAACTCTCTTATTAATAGGATGCTTAATGAAATGAGAGGAGCAGATCAACCTATTTTTTTTGTCATTAGCTGTCGGTCATAATCGACAAAACCTAATTTTAAATAGAGTGCGATCGCTCCTTTGTTAGTTCTTTCGGATTCTAGATGGATTGCTTTCAGATTTAATTCCAGACATTTTTGTTCCACCAGATGAATTACCCTAGAACCAATTCCTTGACCGCGATCGCGAGGTAAAACAAAAAGCTCATCAATAAAAGCAGTACGTCCTCCAAATTCAATACTAAAATAAAAGGAAAGAAAAACATAACCGACTATCTTTTCATCTTTCTCGATCAAATAAATATGCCCCGCCGTCGGTCTTTCAAATAACTCCTCTAGGGTGAGGCGTTTTTCTAATTCTGTATAGGGATAGTCAAAATGTTGATAAAAATCGTGAATTAAGTCTAAAAGTTGATCAATATCAGATAGATTGGTATCTCGTAGTGATAAGGATTGATTCATATATTTAATCGGCGAAAAATAGCATTTTGGTGATTTAAGAAACTTTCTGGAATGGTACTAATTTTTAATTCTCTAATTTTTGCTCCTTTTTCCGATTATTTCTGATGTGATTAACTCGATAAAACAATAACAAACTGATCACAACTCCCACCAATTGGGCGGCAATAGTATTAATCAAAGCTTGTAACCAAACCACATCCAAGGGGACAATCCACTGATTAGTATTTAAGTTCAAGCCTTGACGCTGATCGAAGAGTGGAATCGCGCCTGGCGGCAGAGTCAACACCCTAAATAGCATAGTTCCGATCGCGCCTATTGCTACTAATACCGTGACAACCATACAACTGAGATTGACTGTAACCCCTAACCATAAAGTCTTGGTTATTTTTTCTAGGGAAAGCGGTCTCGTCGTAGCGGCCAATGACCGCCCTAATTTGGTATAGCGAAAACTCCAGAAAATCGAGAATCCTAAAGATAAGAGGCATCCATAGGCTAAAATGACCTCAATAATCGTTTCTATTCCTTGCGCGGACGTTTTGAGAACCAATAAGGCAAAAAGCAAAACCGAAACAGGAATGAAGGCTAACACAACTTGGAGCCAAAAGCCAAGCCAACCCAGATGATGAAAGGCATCAGCAATTGGTATTGAAAACCACTTTTTTTCTTGGCTCGACAGGTTATCTCGCATTTTTGGTGATTATAGTTTGGAGTTCAAAATTCATTGTAAACTGAAAAAGATCTTTGAAAACTAACCCCAAATTAAATCATGGCAACTCTGACCGTCTGGAAATTTAGTACCCCCGAAGGTGCGGAAGAAGTATTGACGAAATTAACCCAATTACAAAAGGAACGGCTTATTGAAATTAAAGATGCAGCGACAGTTTCCTGGGCAATGGGCAAAAAGAAACCTAAAACCAAACAAGCCGTCAATTTAGCAGGATTAGGGGCATTAGATGGTGCGTTCTGGGGATTGCTCTTTGGATTAATCTTTTTCTGTCCTATCTTTGGGATCGCCGTTGGTGCATCAATGGGGGCGTTGAGCGGTTCCTTGGGGGATTATGGCATTAATGATAATTTTATTAATGATGTCAAAAGCAAAGTGACGGAAGGAACATCGGCTCTCTTTTTATTTACAGGAGATGTAACCATTGATAAGGTAGAAGATGCTCTGGGAGGAGTTACTGCCGAACTCATTCAGTCTAATTTAACCCATGAAGAAGAAGCGAAACTGAAGGAGCATTTCAGTCCCGAAGCTTAGTTCATTAAGTCCAATTTTTTTACATTATTTAATGGTATTTAATTTATGAGTAATCAATCACAGTCTAACTTTTCTCGACGCAATTTAATCAAGTATGGTGGTGGTGTTGTTGGCACTAGCTTAATCGCTACCGTTTTAGGTTCAAACTTAGGTAGACCTGATGAAGTAGTGGCCAAAAATGATATGACTCCCGATGAAATTTTGACAAAATTGATGGAGGGAAATCAACGATTTGTCAAACAGAAACGAGAGAAACCGAACCAAACAACTGTACGTCTTGAAGAAGTGGCGGCAGGACAAGCTCCTTTTGCAGCAGTGTTAAGTTGCGCTGATTCACGGGTTCCCGTTGAGATTGTTTTTGATCGCGGTGTTGGAGATATTTTTGTGGTTCGGGATGCGGGCAACATCGCCGCCGATGAATCTATTGGCAGTCTAGAGTTCGGTACTTTGGTATTGGGGGCAAAGGTTTTAATGGTAATTGGCCATCAAGATTGTGGCGCAGTTATTTCAACGATGAAACAATTGGAAGTCCCAGGCAAAATTGGACTCATTCTCGACAATATTAAACCCGCGATCGCCAATTATTTAGGTAAAGCAGATGATAAAGCGGCTGTTAAAAAAGCCACTGAAGCAAATGTTTTATATCAGATAGAACAACTCAAAAAATCCCCCGTTATTGCTGACTTAATTGCCAACAATAAACTCAAAATAGTTGGTGGTTACTCAAATTTAAAAACAGGAGAGATAAGCTTGATTGGTTAATAAAATTACTGGCGATGTAAAATTGGGAAGAAACTACAGGAATTAAACTCGATAAATATCATGCCAGTAGTTTTTATAAAAGTTTGAAACAAAAGCTAATATCATCTAACGAAGATTGATCCCAATTACATTTTTGGGATTCTTTTGCTTAGGTCAGCAGGTTTCTTTTGTTGTGATTAATTCAGCCAATATCTGCATCTTTTTTAAAGCTCGAATTAATCGTTGTGCTTGGGGAAGATAAAGAGGCGTAATTAAAATCTGAGGGAGATTATTCATCAAATCTCTAGCTTGAGAAAGAGAACAGCCAGAAATACGGCTGACAATATTGGCTCCCTCAAAAGCCAAATCTTGATTAAATAATCGTCCTACCCGAATACGCCAAGTTTTAGGTTTTAAATCTCGGACTTCTATTTTCCGCAATCCTTCAATGGTTGCTAAAATTACTAAGCGATCGCCGTCTCGTACAACCACATCGTCGGAAGGAAACAGTAAAGCAGACTGATACTGAGACTGAGATTGATAAAGCAGAGGAACAACGCCATAACCGTAGGCAATTTCCGCTAATAACAATCCTGACAAAGTATCATTACAATCGATTTGATACTCCGTCACCAAAATAGTTTGATGATGAAGACGGAAAAGATTAACAATATTTTCTCCAAACGCGGCACTAACAAAAACTTCAGCCGCAATATGATTAGTATTTAACACCTGAGAACGAGGAAGTAAACTCATTAAACCTTGACTCAATCCCTCCTTAGCTGTACGAATGACAAGATGAGTATGAGAATTCAGTTTATTACTCATCAGAGCGACTTCTAGATTCAACATATCTTGATCAGTCACAATTACTAAACTGTTCGCTGTCGTTAAATTAGCTTTTAAAAAACTATCTTGTATAGACTGGGTAAGAACGGGAATATCAGGCAAAATACGAGGATCAAAATCTGAGGTAAGACTGATTCCAATGGTTGGCTGCTTCCATATTTTCAACAATTGGGCAATTCGTTGACCAACCCTTCCTAACCCCAAAATGACAACATGATTCTCTCGTGGAATAGAGAGATTTTTACGAGCAAAGATAAATTTAGTGGCTAGGAGATTCTCTGTCAGTAAAGCGTAGAGCATTCCAACCAAGGCAATTCCTGCTAAAGTTAATAACAACGCTAGAGGCTCTAAAATCCAACGACCGTGTTTAGCTTGTTGAATTTCAGAAAAGAGATCTCCATATCCACCTAACAATAAGACAAAAGTTCTGTAAAAAGAGCCTAAAATACCAATTTCGGGAAGTGTAAGGGAAAAAAGGAGTGTCCCTAATACTAAAAGTCCTGAAATGGCTACTGTAGCAAAAAGAATGACCGGACGAGATTGAACCGCGAGTTTAAGCTTTTGCCATTGTTCGAGTTGTAATAAAGTTAATAGTAGATTTTTTGCCTTACTTTTTCCCAATAAGGAAGTCATTCGCTCGGCGATGACTAATGGCTGATGATTAAGTGATAGATTATCCACCAATTCTACATAGACAAGAGAATCATTAAGCTGAAGCATGGTTTCTCCGTCCCATTGCTCAAAAACTGACAGAATTTCTTGCTTTGTTTTTTGCACCGTTAAAATTCGACGGTTATGACCATTGAGTTCGTATAAACGTTGATTTCGCAACCAGGGATGATGATGATTGAGAGTAGTACAAATCACTCGTAACCATTGCTGTTCTAATTCAAAGAAACCAAGAGTCGTATTCCCTAAAGCGGCTAAAGCAAAAGCATTTGCACATAAGTCTAAGGGCTCATAAGCAATAAAATTGCCTAATTGTTCACTGAGCAGTTGATTGAGATTGGTTTGCCCAGAACGAACGACTAAACGAGTGCTTGGATTCAGTTGTCGAATAAGAAGAGCAGTTTCAATATTCACTTGCTCATTATTGGTGACTAGTAAGGCTGCTCGGCAGCAGGATAAGTTAACCTTTTCTAAAATGGTTAGATAACTGCAATCCCCCGTGATTAATTTTTCTAAGAGGTTAAGGGGCGGATTCTCATTGGCATTTATCTTTCTTTTTTCAATCCCAACAACCTTAACATCAAAGGTATTGAGAGCAACAATACACTGTTGCCCTAAGCTCCCCAGACCACAGATTAAAAAAAATTCTGATTCAATCATTCTTCAAATTCAATAATTTTCTTTTTAGTAAATGAATTATGAAATAAGGTAATTAATCATGTCCACATTCTAAACTTTATAAAGCTGTATGATTCCAAATGAATAGACATCTACGATAGAAAATAAATTTATTTAGTATCTAAGGGATTATTTTCGATTCCAAGTTCTACTTTACTAATTTTTAATGCTTTCCATAAAGCTTTAATTTTGTTATAAGCATCCTCAGATTCAATTTTTCCAGCAGTTTCTAAGTTGGCAATGGTTCAGCCTGATTAAAGGCAGAAAGGATTACTGGGCAAAGGATTAGAGAAACAAAGAAGCAAATATAAGCTTGGAAGTAATGGTTATAACTTTACAGGGGTGTTAAGGGTAATAATACTATAAATAAATCGGTAAAAAAAGGAGAGAGAGTATGTCAATCCAAAAGATAAAGCCAATCCAAGAGTTTAATGATTCTATATTTTGCAATGGGAAAGAAAAAGAATTAGGCTCTCCTGAATAAAAAGTGATAATCAAAACTTATCATGAAAAGCAAGCTAAAA
>QBMS01000074.1 GCA_003249095.1 Snowella sp. | reverse complement strand
AATATTACCTGTTACTTCATTTTTCTCTTTTTCAAAAATCAGCGAAACATCCTTGCCAAGAGAAATTTCTTTATGAATATCATCTACATTTTTTATTTTTTTAATCAATTTAATATCTTCTACAGCAATGTCTATTGTAGTAGATCTAAAAAGAGTCTTTTCTGCCTTGAAAATAGAAGATAGATTTTCAAGTAAAAGCTTTGATAAAGCTTCGTTAATTTTTAAAATATTTTCTAAAATATAGCTTTCAAAATTAATACTAATCTGTTTTTCTTCTTTTAGCTTACTGAGATCTCCATCAATTTTCACAAATCTAACATTCTCAATTAAGCTAAAAACTCCATAAATAAGATAAGAAATCCATGTTTTACCAGAATTGTTCTGTCCTGTTAAAATAATAAACTTTTTATCTAGGTCAATAGATGCTTGATTGACTCTACCTAATTTTTCAATTTGAATTTTCACGCTCTAACCTCTGCGCATGGGACAAGGGGAAAAACGATTTATCTCTTCGTCCTTTTACTTCGTCCATTTTAACCTAACAACACTAAAAAGCGATCGCTCTCTCAACTTCAAGTTGCGATCGCAGACCCTAAATCAGACCTAAATCAGAATTGAAATTAACTCTCTTTTTTAGGAACAACATCCCCTGAGACAGCGATCGCTTCAGGAGAAAAACGTTTCGCCAATTCCTGACGTTGATTGACCAAATAAACACTAACGAGAGTTAACGATACCCCCATCCATTGGAACTTCGTTAATTGCTCCTCTAGGAAAATATTACTGAAGACCAACGCAAAAACGGGAGTCAAAAAAATCAAAGCACTCACACTGGTTAAATTGCCATTAGCCGCCAAGAAAAAGAATAAACCGTAGGTTACAGCCGTTCCAAAAACCGTCGCATACCCCAAGCCTAGCCAACCTTGGGTCGAAAGATTCTGCCATTGATTAGATTCAGATAGGAAAGATAACGTTAAGAGGGGGATTCCTCCTAAAAACATATGCCAACCTGTCGCCATAACGGGATCAACATAATCACGAACTTTACGAATAATAATCGTGCCAAAGGACATGGATAGAGCCGCGAAAATCATTAACAATTCCCCACTTTGGGCAATGCTGTTGAGAGTCAAACTCTCTGGAGAAATAGGAATCCCGTTACCCGCCAAGAGGTTAATAATCCATTCCGTCGGCAATCCACAGAGACAAATACCCGTTAAGCCAATGATCAAACCCAACCAGCCCCACAAACCGATAATATCTCCGAAAAGCCAACTGGCAAGTAAAGCAACCACTAAGGGTTGGGCATCAATTAAAACGGCTCCCAGACCTGCGCCTGTATTCACTAGACCAACGGTGAGGAATCCTTGAAACATTGCGCCATCAATGAGGGCAAAGAGGAGAATCCAGAGCCAAGCTTTCCAGCCCTTTGGTTGGGGAATTTTCAAGAGGGTTGCCAATAGGACGACCAAAAAGCCCGCAGGAATCAAACGAAAAGACGCTAAAAACAGGGGCGTTGTATCGGGAATAATGAATTTCATTACCACCATTGCAGTCCCCAGAAAAAAGAAGGGGGCAACCAGAATGAACGGTGATTTTGAGAGTTCTGCTGTATTGAGTTTGAGTTCCATAATGCTTAATTGTTATAAACGTCTCAAGAATTGACGAATATTTTGGGCGGACGATTTATTATCAAATAACCTTTGTTTGAAAAATGTGCTAGAAGAACATATCAAAAGTGCTTCAGGACAGACGAATAAGTGGTTACTCCGCTCTACTACTCTTTCTTTAGATAGATTACGCTAAAACTAAAATAAATTTTTTATATATTAAATTTTAAATTTTTCCTTATGCCTTCTTCCGCGATCGCCCATCATCCGCCCGAACTGCTGAATTCAAAAGTGAGTCCCTGGCTAATGGGTCTTCTGTATCCGATTGGATATCACCTCATTCTTCCGACTTATTTTGGCAAAATTGAGATTACAGGACAGGAAAATATTCCCCAAACGGGGCCTCTCCTCATTGCGCCGACCCATCGATCGCGTTGGGATGCAATTTTGTTCCCCGCCGCTCTTGGCCGTAAGGTGACGGGGAGGGATTTGCGGTTTATGGTGACATCCAATGAAATAGCCGGGATTCAGGGCTGGTTTATCAGGCGTTTAGGTGGATTTCCCATTGATGTCAAGCATCCAGGCGCGACCAGCTTACTTTATAGTGTGGCTCTATTAAAACAGGGAGAAATGTTGGTTATTTTTCCAGAAGGGGGCATTATCCGAGAAAAAAAGGTTGCTCCCCTGAAGCGTGGTGTTGCTCGCATTGCTTTGGATGTTTTAGCGCAAGTTCCCGACAGTGAGATTAAAATTTTGCCCGTTTCTTTAAATTACAGTCAGACCTATCCGACCTGGGGAACCGATGCTCAGGTAAAAATTGGTGAGGCGATCGCTGTCAAAAATTATGATGTTCAAAAAATTCGAGCGAGTTCCGAAGCGTTAACTCAAGATTTACAGGAACGTCTCAAAGTTCTTCACGAAGGACTCGTAGAAGTGAAAAATTGCGAAATTGGGAATCATCCCCCTTCATTAGTCTAAAAAAAGGGGATGTTTTGACTTGCAAAATTGAGGATAGTTTGACTTATTCTGCCTGGGTAAAGCCTAGTCCATTTTCTTCGCTAAAACGTTGCATAAAGCGCATGAAACGTTCCCATTCATCGGGGGTATTCATGGTTAAGCGAGCTTCAATGGAACTGGGGCGACCATTAACAAATTTTCCTTTGACTTCCTTGGTGACAATTTCCCCTTCTTCGTCCACGAGATACATTCCCGTAATTTCATCGGTACTTTCTTTTGCAAAAATTGTGGGTTCACTAAAATTAAAGCGAGCCGTGCCACTTTGTCCTGACCGCGATCGCGTGAGGCGAATCTCAGGAATAACCTCTTCTTTGACACCACGAGAAAATTGAATTTCAGCCATATTGATTTTTCCTTAAAGCTTAATAATCACATTGTTTAATCATCTCATAATCAGGAGAGGTACTAAAAGATAAAGTTCGAGGTTATGCTCGTTTTACAAAGAGCCATCTAAATGGGAAATATCGGCTTTTAATTCGATTTTCCATTGTTTTTTGCTGTAAACAATTTTAGTTAAACACGCCAGGGGAGTCTGTTGGATCAAGTTTTCTCCTAGTAAGCCCGCCGTGATGCCGCCAACCGTCGCCCCATGACCGACCAATAAAAGATTGCCTGAAAATTCTGTCACTAATTGATCCGCAATGCGGGCCATCCGTTGCATCATTTCAGATTCAGATTCGGGATAATGGGGAATTAATCGGGAAGAATAGGGCGGATCAATTGAATATTTTGACATTAAATCTTCTAAGGGACTCGTTTGGGGATATTCCGTCATCCAATCAGGGTTTAACCATTCTCCTAATCCGCGTTCAATTTTCATGGGTAAATTGAGCAATTGGGAAATAGGATGGGCGGTTTGAATCGCTCTCAGGAAAGGAGAACAAAAAAGATGGTCAATCGGTTCTTGTTTTAAACGGTTGGCTAATTGCTGGACTTGGACAAAGCCTTGATCGGAAAGAGCAGGATCGTAACGTCTTTCGGCGGTAACAAACCATTCAGGATAGGCAAAGTCAAAGCGATGGCCATGTCGGGCGATCCATACGGTTTTTTCGGGCATAGAGGGGTTAATCGGCTAATTTATCGCTCAAATTTACTGTTTAATCTGTTGTTTAATCCCTTAGCGTAACGAATTAGGGAGGGGTTTGGGCGATCGCGGACTTAATTTTTTTCCGATCTCGAAAGACCCTACTTTTTCCGACTTTTTCCGACTGACAAAAAAAAGGTTTTATTCTAATGTAAGAGAAATTTGATGTCCAGCACCCTAATGATCAGTCAGCACCATTCCTTAAAAGCCATGCAATCTAAGGATATTCGATTAGGAAAAATATTATTACGCAAAGGTTTTATTACATCCTGTCAATTAGAAAATGCTTTGCAAGCTCAACAGGAGACTCCATTTCGGTTGGGCGAGTTGTTATTACAAAAAGGTTGGCTCACGGAGGAACAATTAAAACAAGCGTTACAGGAACAATATTGGCGCAAGGAAGGTTTTTGGGTGATTGGAGATAGAAAAAAAGATTAGGTTTTTAATGGATGCGATCGCGGGTAAATTTAAAAATAAACGTTGCAATGATCGTTACATTCCAGTAAGAGATTGAAATTGCAGTTTAAAATTGAGGTAGAAGATTAAATCGTCCTTTGACGTTTTTATTAAGACATTGACCTGTCTTTTCTGAGAAATTTTCAGTAATTTGGAATTGGATAGGTCAAGTGATATTCACTAGGAGAGAATTGAGTATGACTTATTCAAAAATTTTGGTTGCCATAGATCGTTCGGATTTGGGAGATGTGGTTTTTCAGCAAGCGTTAGACATCGCTAAAGTGAACAAACAGAATCCATCCCAGTTGCTCCTTGTTCATTGCATTCCCGTAGAAAGTCAGGTTTTATCACCCTATCCCAGCTTTTATAGCGAAGAAATGGTGAGTTTTTCCCAATTAGTTCAGGAGCGTCTTAAAAAGGAGACCGAAGAAGTCGAACAGTGGTTAGCCGATTACGACAAAGTTGCCGCCGATCAGGGTGTTGTCAGTGAGTCAAAATGGAAAATGGGTGATCCAGGTCGCTGGGTTCGAGATTTGGCCGACAGTTGGGAGGCCGATCTGATTGTTTTAGGAAGACGTGGCCTGACGGGAGTGGCAGAAATGTTCTTAGGCAGTGTCAGCAACTATATTGTGCATCATGTGAACTGTTCGGTTTTAGTAGTGCAAGAGACTACGACTAAGGTCAAAGCTTAATCGCACCAACGTTTAGACGAGAGAAACATCTTACTGATTCAGCCGTGCATCGATTAAAACGCTTGGTAGGGGCAATTCATGAATTGCCTTTACTCAATTCTTGGAGATGTCAAGTAGTTTGTCCGAACATCAGGTAGAGAGCGACTAAGGGGAAAAATTTTGGCCATTGGGAAAAATAGCCGTAAGATAGGATTCATATTCTACCGATCGCACTATTTAAGATTGAAGGGATCTAAAATCTGGGTTAATGCGTCATTCCTTCAAGATTTCTTCGGTTAATATTCTCTGTTCTTCCACCAATCTACCCTTGCTGGATCTATGCTACTTAGTATTGCGGATGTTTTTATCAAAAAGCCTGTTCTTACGACAGTCTGTACCATTGTCATCGTTCTCTTAGGCGCGATCGCCATTCCCCTGCTTCCCTTAGCAAAATTGCCCGATATGGCTCCGAAACAGGTGACTGTAACGGCGACCTATGTGGGGGCAGATGCTAAGACGACCGAAGAGAACGTCACGACAGTCTTAGAAAGACAAATCAACGGGACGGAACAGGTCATTTATATGAACTCCACCAGCGACAATACGGGAAATAGTACCACTAATGTCTATTTTCCAGTAGAAATGGATCGGAATATTGCCCAGGTATTGGTGCAAAATAATGTGGCGATCGCCCAATCAAGTTTACCCGAATCTGTTGCTCGTCAAGGGATTGTGACCCAGAAGCAGTCCCCTTCTATCACCATTGCCTACGGGATTTATTCCGACAAAGATGCCCAGGGAAACTTTGTTTACGATGATATTTTTCTCAGTAATTTTGTTGACCGCGTTATTAATAATGAAATTAAACGTTTAAATGGGGTAGGCAGTACGGCAATTATTGGGGTCGGCCAGTATGCTATGCGGTTTTGGCTTGACCCCGACAAGATCGCGGCCAGAAAATTGACCTCCCAGGATGTGGTTCAGGCTATCCAGACCCAAAATATCCAAATCGGTGCGGGGGGGGTGAACTTACCACCAGTCGATTCAGGACAGGAATTTCAAATTAACGCACGGGCGTTGGGTCGGTTTGTAACCCCAGCAGAAGCAGAAGAAATTGTCGTGAAGGTAGGGAATGATGGGACTCTGATTCGAGTCAAAGATGTGGGAAGGGTAACGGTTGGAGCGCAAAATTATCGACAAGTCAGTATTTTTGATGGCTCGCCTTCCGTTGCTTTTCTGATTTATCAATTACCAGGGACGAATGCCCTCAATACGGCGGATTTGGTGCGGGAAAAAATGGCCCAGCTCGAACCCCTTTTTCCCCCTGGATTGAAAGCGAGTGTGGCGGTTGACAATACACTCTTTGTAACTGCGTCTTTAAATGAAGCCGTCAAAACCCTCATTGAAGCCGTTCTTTTAGTATTTTTAGTGATTTTTGTCTTCCTCCAAAACTGGCGGACAACCATTATTCCCGCGATCGCCATTCCCGTATCCTTGTTGGGAGCCATGGCCTTTGCCTTGGTTTTTGGGTTTAGCTTAAATCAATTAACTCTCTTCGGGGTAATTTTAGCCACAGGGCTAGTGGTGGACGATGGAATTCTAGTCGTAGAGGCGATCGAAACCAAATTATCCCAGGGTATGAGGCCCCTGCAAGCCGCCCTAGATTCCATGAATGAATTAACAGGAGCCGTTATCGCCACCTCCATTGTGTTGATGGCTGTATTTATTCCTGTCACCTTCTTTCCAGGCACAACGGGGATTGTCTATAAGCAATTTGCGTTAATTATGGCCTTTTCCGTCGCCATTTCCACCTTTAACGCCCTCAGCTTTTCTCCCAGTATGTCCGCTATCCTCATGCGTCCGAAGAAAGAAGCCCACGGCCCCTTAGCAATCTTTTTTAATAGCTTTAATTGGTTTTTTGATCGACTTAAAGATGGCTATAGCAAAATAGTCGAATTCCTAATCAGCGTTCGTTTATTAGTCATTCCTATTTTCATTGCCGCCCTTGTCGCAACGGGTTGGGTTTATACCATTACCCCCACAGGATTTATTCCCGAAGAAGATCAGGGTTACTTTTTCATATTAGGTAATGCCCCCCCAGGCGTTTCCATTCAATACACGAAAAGACTCATCCAACAAGTAACCGACATTGTTCAATCCAGAGAAGAAGTTGAACACGTCTTGGGGATGGGAGGCTTTAGCTTTTTGGGAAATGATAGTAGTAAATCCCTCTTTTTTGTGAAATTAAAAAACTGGGAAGAGAGACCTGGACAAAAAGCATCCGTCTTTGGGATACTAAACGAAATTAACCGAGAATTAGCCACCAAAATTACAGACGCACAGGTGTTTGCGGTAAACGCCCCTCCCGTTGATGGCTTGAGTAGTACAGGGGGACTAGATTTTTATATTCAAAATCGGGGTGGTTTACCAATGGAAGCGTTGGTAGATAATATTAAAAAATACATGGAAGCCGCGCGAAAACTGCCCGAATTGAATCCCCGTAGTGTTTTTACTCAATTTACTTTTGACGCACCCTTATTAGAAATTTCTGTCAATCGCAACCAAGCGAATGCCCAAAATGTCAGCATTGACGAGATTTTTAGTACATTAGGAACCTATCTGGGATCGACCTATGTTAATCAATTTGTCCTTGACGGTCGGCTTTATCAAGTTTACGCCCAAGCAGAAGGAGACTTCCGCTCTAATCCCCAGGATATTAGTCGCCTCTATGTCCGCTCCCGCACAGGGGCATTGGTGCAATTAGGCAATTTAGTAAACGTTAAACCGATCACCTATCCGCCCATTATTACCCACTTTAATGTTTATCCTGCGGTTGATGTGCAAGCAGCCCCCGCCCCTGGTTTTAGTACGGGTCAGGCAATGGCGGCGATGGAAAAACTGGCAGACGAAATCCTACCCGTCAGTTTCGGCTATGAATGGTATGGAACTGGTTATCAAGAGAAACAATCGGGGGGAGCCGCGCCTATTATCTTTGGTTTAGCCTTTATCATGGTGTTCCTGGTACTGGCGGCCCAATATGAAAGCTATGTTGATCCGACCATTATTATGATGACCGTTCCCCTAGCGATTTTAGGGGCGATGGGGGCGATTCTCTTGCGGGCTAATGCTCAGCTTGCCACTAACGCAGTCTGGCCCAATGTGAATAATAATATTTACGTTCAGGTTGCGCTCGTCATGTTAATTGGTCTTGCGAGTAAAAACGCGATTCTGATTGTGGAATTTGCAAATCAGGCGATGGATTTGGGGATGAGTATTTCTAAGGCGGCGGCTTTTGCCGGAAAAGAACGTCTCCGACCGATTTTGATGACAGCAATTTCTGGTTTAGTCGGTTTCTGGCCATTGGTCATTGCATCAGGGGCGGGGGCGATGAGTCGTTGGTCTTTGGGGACAGCGATTTTTGGGGGTTATTTAATTTCTACGATCCTCAGTTTATTTTTGGTTCCCGTTCTCTTTGTGGTGATTAAGGAATTGGAACATCGTTTCCTTTCAGGGGGAGGAGATGGCAAATCGGGTTCTTCTGGAAAGGAAAAAAAGGTAGAACCGATCAAAGAAGTCCCACCAGTAACCAAGGACGAACCGAATACTGTGCCAACAGCTTTTAATGCGGCTCCCCAAAATGAATAGTTAAAATACTTTTCAGCAAGGAAAATAAGGGTTTTTCGAGAACTGTTCTGCAAATTATTGGGAGCGAAAAAGTTAAAAGTGAATAGATGATTTGGGTTTCCGATCATCAAAAGGGTAGTCTAAATTTTCTTTAATTAATCTTCTTTATAAAATCGCTGCTCGCATTCAATCTAAACAAACTAAGGGACATGACGAATAATCACAATAATCTAGAAATTCTCAAAGATGAAAGAGCAAATTGTTACTCGGTAATGATAACTTTGTCAGTTGAGGACTATTTAAGTAAAATTTCTAATTCTTTTGAAAATAAAGGTGGAATCGAGGGACAAAGAGAAACACTCAAAACAAAAACCTCAAAAAGAATAAGAGAACGTATGGTAGATGATTTAGAAAAAGGTGCAATACTTCCTCCAATAGTTATTGGAACTATAATTAATCAAGATTTTGATGATTTCATTAATACTCCTGATATCGACAAAGAATTATTTCTTGCAAAAATTAAAGAAATAGATGTAGAAAATATTTTTATAATTGATGGAATGCAAAGAACAGCAGCATTAAAAGATGCCCTTGAAAAAAAGAATAACATTGCAGAAAATAAACTCAGAATAGAGTATTGGTTAGCCTCTAAAACGGATTCAATCACTTACAGGATGCTGGTTTTAAATACTGGGCAAATTCCTTGGAATCTACGTCGCCAGATTGAAGTAGTTTTTAAGCCTATTACAAAAGAAATAGAATCAAAAATCGAGGGAATTAAAATTATCGAGGTTGATGACTCGGATCGTCGTAAAAGTTCTGGTGAATTTCGGGCAAACGATCTTATAGAAATGTATATGGTATTTGGAGCTAAAAGAGATGATATAGACTTGCAAGAGAGATTAGCCGATGAGTTTACAAAGCAAGATTTTATTGAATCCATAGGGAGTGGCGATTTTAATAATATGTTTTGTGAAGTCATAAAATATCTGTTTGATTTAGATGAGTGTTTTGGTAAATTTATACCGATTGATAACGGTTTAGAGGGTCAGTTCAAAAAAGGGTCAGATTTATTTAGGAGTCAACCAGCTTGTGTTGGCTTCGTAACAGCTTTTTCAATTGCAATTATGGGGAGACCAGGAATTGACGTTTCCGAACAACAACAACAAGAGCATTTAGAAAATTTAAGCAATAAATATAATGAATTTATACAAAATATTCGGAAGAAAACATCTGAAGAGATTGAAGATTTTTTAGACTACGCTACGCTCAATGAACTTGCAAATAAATATACAGGAAAAACCAAAGGATATAATTTAGGAAAATTTTATACTTCTGCATTTAAGACTTTGATAGAATTAGATTTTAAGATAGAAAAAATGACAGTTTGTTGGAGAGCTTATTAACTTTACTAAACAGGCATACGATAAAAAGCAATGACAACTAATAAAATTGAAGCAAATCGAAATATTTTTAGTAAATTAAGTAATTTTTCACACGAGGCTAGTAATAGAGACACACATTACGACACATCCTTAAGATTTTTTATAGCAACCAATGAAGATGAACAAGATTGGTTGATAAAAATAAAAATAGAACATCAGAAAAAAATCAGCGATAAAGTTAAATTTGCATTGTTAAAATATAACGAAAAGTTATATTATGTAACCGTTGGAATCGACACAAGCGATAGAAATGATGAAGCTTTTAACACGCTAAAGCAATATGGCTTAAAAGAAACTGAGATAAATGCTGGTATTTTTACAAATTTGATTTTCACTTTGGATATATCAGTCGCAAAGCAAGCAGATCCATTAGAAATAATTGACACCATTTTTACGGAGGAAAAACCCAGATCTGATGAAAGCTATCCATACAAGCTAAAAGACATTCAACCTTTTTTTGACAATCTATTTTTTTTTGAAATTGATGTAGATTGTACTCTTGCAAGTTAAGCAAGTGAAACTGACTTAGTTAAAACGATACTTCTTACACTAAATATTTTTAACTCAATACAAGTGCTAAGATTCGATGAAAAAATAGTCAATCTTTATATTCGCTTATGTGTAGAAGAAGAATTAGGGCTATCTTATGATAATCTTTTATATAGTTTTCTTTCTTTTTCATGGAAACATTCTTTTTTAGATATTTATAGGTGTATTGAAAGATTATTTTTTATTCCCAGAACCGAAGTATTTTATAATGCAATTTGCAGTAAAAAAATAAATTATAGTCAAATAAGCTTTATCGATTTTTCTAAAAAACTAGAAGAATCTACTGGTTGGAAACCAAATGAGCAAGATTCATTAGAGCAATTATTAGAAGTTATTGAGGATGGTAATTTAGAGCTTTTTAATAAACTACAAAAAATTGCTAATTTTCCGTATCAAGAATCTGATAAAAACAATAAAATAACTAAAATAACTGCTAAATTTATCTATACATTAAGAAATAATATAGTTCACTTTAGACCTATTAATGAAGAGAAAAATTACAATGACGAAGAATGGAATATCATCATTGAATTCTGCTTAGAGGTTGTGATTGACCTTTACAAAAAATATAAAAAATACTTATAAGACAATATAAAAAAGATTTGATTCCTGTATATTATTTTGTCGCTGATTTTATCGGGTGTGTTAATAAATCATAAAGAACAACATATCCGATATTTGCAATAACATTTATCATCAAGGTCAAAAACAATTCCTGAACTTAAACTAATCGCAAAACATCCAGACTCATTAAAGCAAATTATTCAAAGTGCTTTATCAGAAAGATTACATAATATCGAAGAAGGAATTAAACGAACAAAAGAACGCCTTCAACAATTTGAAATTAAGTATCAATTATCAACCGATGAATTTATCCAGTCCTTTAATAACGATGAATTATTTCATAATTTTGTCTTTGATGAATGGATAGGAGAATCTCAAATATTGAAACATCTACAAAAGAAAAAAGAAGAAGTTGATGAGATTAAGTTTGTTACTTGTACTCATTAATCTTTCTGCCTTACTTCGGCAGATTGTAGGTTTTAAGCCATTTTATTTAAAATATCCTGAGCAGTTTGGGCAACTTGTTCAAAGGGATCTTGGGCTAATTCTGTTAACACCTTTTCTACCTTGTCTTTCTCAAATTGTCCTAACGCGATCGCCAATCGAAAACGAACTTGCCAATCTTCATCTTTCGCTAAAGGTAATAACAAAGGAATCGCCTCAGAAATTTGTAAATCCCCCAAAGCACTAATGGCCGCCGTCCGAATTAAACTATTGTCTGAATTTAAAGCAATTTTGAGTAAATCAAAACCCCTGGCATCGCCCATTTCTCCCAGAGTTGCAATAATACTCATCTGCAACAGCCACTCTGGAGTCGTTTCATAAACTTTTTGTAAATCTTCATAGGCTTCCGTCAGCTTTAGACCCCCAATCACATCGGCGGCAACGGATTTGACATCAACTTCTGGATCATTAAAAAGGCGATCGCGCAGTAAAACCAAGGCTTCCGAGGGATTTTCCTGGCCCAAAGGATCGAGTTGACCAACGGCGGCATAGCGAATTCGGGGATTAGAATCATTAATGAGGGGCTTCACCATCTCAAACGCCAATTTAGGCTCAATTTGTCTGAGTTGATTGAGACCACGCACGCGATCGCTGAAGGAATCAGAACTGAGTAATTGTTGGACGGATTCAGGGGTAACACTCATTTTTGATAAAATCTTAAAAATAAATATTGCCTATTGTCCCATTCAGACAGCCCAGAAAAACGCTTCGTAACTGAATATTAAGATTTAAGCCCGAAGTTGCATTTTTATTAATGACACCAATAATCAGTATTTTTCAATTTAATACAGGACAAGAAAACCAAGCCTCGACGCTCAATTAAAAGTGCTTGACAAGTGCTTGACCGAAAAAATTGAGATTAATCATCCATCTGCCAGGGTTCTAAGAGATTATTCTCATCAAAAATGCGTTTGGGACGCAATACCACGATCGCCTGACCGAGAATTTCGACCGTCGGAGCAGACTCAAACCAATCGACCTTGACGTGTTCTTCTTGCTCTACCAAGAAAAATCCATTTTCATCCCATTCCTTGGCCGCCCGATCAATGACTACGAGAACAGTTTCATTTTTGTTGGTTAATGCGTCCGATAATTCGCCACTTTGACAGAAGAATGCGATGGGATCAATCGCTTTTAGGACAATTTGCCAGCCAGGAAGCGGCACGACTGCTCCAGACCCTGAATATTCCACCATCCCAAAGGGTTCAATAATATTTACCGCTTGAACAGCATTAATTTGCTCACGGGTTAGAGGCCAGGTTCCCGCCACAGGAACCAATCGCGACAGTTCCTCATCATTTTCGACACGATGGAGGGGGATCAAAGGAGCCTTACGGGTTGGAGTGACGGACAAATCGCTCAATAATTGTTCGATCGCCGTTCTAGCAGAGGGAGAATGGGCAAATTTTAAACCCTTCGCAATCAAACGAGTTCGGGTTTGCAGATTTTTAGTTTGTCGGGCAGATTTCCAACATTGATAGGCGATCGCATCTCCAGGATGGTCGGTAAATCCAGAGGGTAACTGGGAAAAACGAATAAATTCCTGAATGGCTTTAGCTAATTCTTTGGCGACCTCATTATCTAGGTTTTTCTCATAGGCCGTTTCGGCAGCGGCGGCACGTCTTTTGTGATTAAGGACACGAAATTCATACAGCACATCACTTTTCGGGCCAAGAAAATAGTTTAAAATCGTTTCTGACACATCAGAATTCACTAAACTTTCATAGACCTGGGAAGCAACAATAATTAAATTTTGCTGTACCTTCTGGAATCCTGTTTTTTCAAAGATTATTTCGGCGGAATAACCCGATTTTTGGAGTTTTTGGCAACCTTTCCCCCATTCTACCCAGTTTCCTTCTTTGTGCAGTAGCGATCGCATTAATTCAGTAGCGACTTCTTCGGAGAGGACTTGCTGGGATTCGGGGAGATGCTCGTTCATGGAAAGAAATAACGGGGGGATTTCAGAAAAAAGCTTAACTAGCTCAACTTCAATTGTGCCATGATTCAGTAGCTCTCTTTCTGCAATTTCTACCTCAAAAGCAAGTGTTAATAAAAGTTTGTAGAAATCTTACCCAAAATAGATGCAACTCTTTACGAATTCAGGAGTTTCGTAAAACTTTGCAAACACGTTCTTAATTCGCTGAAAGAATCTTAGTTAATGAAGACTTTAAATTAGGATACTGAAACTCAAAACCCATTGATTGGGTTGCCTTGGGTAAAACCTCTTGTCCTTCTAAAACCACCTGGGCCGCTTCACCCAGGAGGAGTTCTAGGGCAAAATCGGGAACGGGTAGCCAAGAAGGACGATTTAGAACACTTCCTAAGGTTTGACAAAGTTCGTTCATGCGGACGGGATTTGGAGAAGTCGCATTAAAAGTTCCTTCCATATTCGATTGTTTCAACGCAAAAATAATCAAATTAACCAAATCATCCCGATCAATCCAGGAAAACCACTGACGACCATTACCAATGGGCCCACCTGCAAACAGTTGAAAAGGCGGGATCATTTTAGCTAACGCTCCACCGTTACCAAGAACAATCCCGAAACGCAAAATGACGGAACGCACATTCAAGTCTTTAACTTTTTTGGCTTCTGTTTCCCATTCTTGGCAAACCTGAGCTAAAAAATCTTTGCCTGAAGGACTACTCTCTGTAAAAGTTTCCGTTTCACTAGAGCCGTAATAACCGATCGCCGAAGCATTAATTAATACTGTCGGTTTAGATTCAGCTTGACTAATGGCTTCTACAATTTTTTGAGTGCCTAACTTACGACTTTCTAAAATCGCTTTTTTATATTCGGGTGTCCATCTTTCGGCGATCGCTTCTCCTGCTAAATTGATAACAGCATCACAACCAGAAATCGCTTTTTGCCATTCCCCCGATTGGGTCGCTTCATAGGCAACGACTTGGAGATTAGGATAGACAGAGATCGGGAAAAGACGTTGTGCTTTTTGAGGATTACGAGCCAAAATCACTAGGGAATGATTTTCACTGTTTAATTTTGCTACTAATTCTGTTCCGACGAACCCCGTCGCACCTGCAATTGCAATTTTCATGAAGGATGTTACCCGATTGTTTGATTGATTTGATGATAAAAAAATAGCTGAAAATGCTGATTTTAGTTAGGGATAAAGTTATCTAAAATCAGCTTGAAAAAGATTAAGCCTTATCTTGATAAACCATGCCATTGGCTTCTGCATAACGATTCATGAAACGCATAAACCGTTCCCAATGGTCATCTTCATAGATTTCAAAGCCGCATTTAACTCCCTTTAGATCATCTCCATCATCTCCTCCGAAAATAAACTTTAAAGAAGACGGTTCCGCACTGATTTCACCCTCAGAATCCTTGAGACGGATTGAGCCATGAAATTCGCTAGTAAAACTCTGGAATTTTTCGATCGCTTTCAGATTTTGGAAGGTAAATAAAACCGTGCGATCGCCTGTTTGTTTATTTTTCCGTAAACTCACATTACTTAGAGTTTCGGGTAATCCCGCAAAAAATTCAATAGTCGGTTGAATGGTTGGTTCAATGATTGATTCAATTGCTGGTTCAATGGTTGCTTCAACGGAAGGAGTTGTATCTGACATGATAAAAACCTCAATTTATACAAGTTGATTAAAAATTTTAAGAAAAAATCATAAAAAAAGTGATTAGATTACCTAAATTTAGGGGCATATTGCGTACGCTATTGGATTAATCTATCAATTAACGTTTTTTTGGCACAATCCCCCCGATCAACTAAAGGTTTTGGGCGCAAGCCTTGCGCCCCTACGGTTGAATAAATATATATTTGTTTGACAATTTTTAAAAGCTAATAAGAAAGAAATAATTTAAAAATTATTCTGATAATTTGAGATGAAGAATGAAGAAAAATGTCTCTCTCCATTCTGTCTCAATTAGGAAAAAATTACTCTTCGCCGCCTTGTAATTTGAGGATCAACAATCCCCAGGCTAAACCCACCAAAGTGAGAACGATAAGAAGGATTGCACCATTAAATAACATACTTTCTGCGGTCATGTTTATGTCTCCTGGAATAAGAAATTAAGATTTTTAGGTAAAAAATTGAAGAAGGATTATTTTTCGATGGTGAGTTTATTAACGGTTGAGGATAACCATTATTGCTATTGTAGAACAACTAGGCTCTCCAAATCTGACTATGGCTCCATCCCTTCCTCGTCTTGCTCTCACCCTGGGCGATCCCTCTGGTATCGGTACAGAAGTTATTCTCAAAGCGTTGGCGGATTCTGCGATCGCCCAATTGGCTCACCTTACCCTCGTCGGCACACGATCGCTGTTAAACCGTTCCTATCTCAGGCTCAAACAACAGGGGCTAGAGGTCGCTGATCCTGAAAAATTCTCCCTTTTGGAAGTTAGTTTAGACAAAAATACGGAAGCTCAACTCCAATTAGGTAAGGGGAATAGAGCCAGTGGGGCGGCTAGTTTTGCCTATTTGGAAACCGCGATCGCCCAAACCTTGGCGGGAAATTTTCAGGGAATTGTCACGGCTCCGATCGCTAAATCAGCTTGGAAAATGGCGGGTTATGATTTTCCTGGACAGACAGAAGTTTTAGCAGAACGTTCTCAGATCAAAAAATTCGGGATGCTTTTTGTGGCGCGATCGCCTTATACAGGTTGGACAATGCGTACCCTCTTAGCAACCACCCATATTCCCCTAAAGCAAGTTTCGGCAACCCTTACGCCTGAGTTGATGAGTCTGAAACTAGAGTTATTGGTGCAAACTTTGCAAGATGATTTTGGTCTTGCCTATCCGACCATTGCGATCGCGGGTTTAAATCCCCACAGTGGCGAACAGGGACAAATTGGTACAGAAGAACAGGATTGGTTAATTCCTTGGTTAGAGCAAGCCCGTCAACACTTTCCCAAGGTGAAATTGATTGGCCCCGTTCCCCCTGATACGCTCTGGGTTAGCTGTGGTCAAGCTTGGTTTAAGGATGGTAATATTCAAACGGCAGATGGTTATTTAGCTCTTTATCATGACCAGGGTTTGATTCCCGTAAAATTAATGGCCTTTGATCAAGCGATTAATACCACCATTGGTTTACCGTTTATTCGCACCTCTCCCGATCATGGCACTGCTTTTGATATTGCTGCTCAAGGAATTGCTAGGGCTGATAGTATGAAAGCCGCGATCGCTTTGGCCGCAGAATTAGCCCAATCTCGATTTTGCAATTAAAGGAAAAAATATTAAAATACGTTTAAATCCATGACATGGAGATTGAAATATGCCCGTCAAAATTGCGATCGCTCAAATTCAAGTAGCCCCTAATCAACGACTGATATTGGAGAATATTAGCTGGCAAGAATTTGAAGAGATTTTAGACGATTTAGGAGAACATCGTCATTCCCATATTGCCTATTACCGAGGAGTTTTAGAATTTCGGATGCCATTACCAGGACATGAACGAGCTAAAGTCTTGATTGGAGACTTATTGAAAATCATCCTAGATGAACTAGATCTAGATCTAGAATGGGAATCTTTGGGTTCAACGACTTTTAAAAATCAAGCAATGCAAGCAGGAATTGAACCTGATGATTGTTTTTACATTCAGAATTATCAAACAATGATCGGCAAACAACGTCTCGATCTGACAGTTGATCCTGTCCCTGATTTAGCGATCGAAGTGGATTTTACATCCGTTACTCAAGTTAGTGCTTATCAAGCGTTAGGGGTCTCTGAAATTTGGTGTTATAAAAAAGGAAAGTTAGAAATTAGTGTGCTAGAAAATGGGCAATATGTGAATGCCTTAACGAGTAAAGTGTTTCCTGATTTACCTGTGCTTGAAGGAATTTCTCTCTTTCTGGAAAAAAGTGGAGAACTGCCGATGAGTGCATTGCGACGAGAATTTCGTCAATGGTTAAGGGATTACCTCGTATGAAACAGGATTACATCGCATTTTATATGCTTGAGAAAGTCGTAAAGAAGAATTTTTTGTATTTATCGACAGTTTAAAATTAAAATAACTAAAAGTTTAACCGACGGGATTAGTCCTAGCTTGTCGAACCATCGCAATAAGGGTTTGATGGGCATCTTCGGAATCCGTTAGAGTATGATCAAATTCAATTCGCAATGTATCTTTTTTTTCCTGAATTTGAATCGATAAATTCATTCCTTGGGCATCAATAGATAACATTTGAGCCGTTTCTGTTTCAGGTTGATTGCCATAGACTTTGGCATAAAGCGCGATCGCCTCGGCGTGGTCTTCGTTCATGTGTTTACAAATGCGATCGCTGATAGCGGATGTGAGGAGGTCAGCCATAGATTTTGACAATATAAATTTTTACACTATAAAAAATTGCGATACCCATTAATATAACAGCCCTGGGGGAGAAAATTCGGCAATACAGAAGAAAGCGTGCAAGGAAACTCAGTTTAGATTAGGATGGACTAGGGGAATTTGTGGATTGGATAGTTAAACTTCCATTTAGAGATAATCCCAAAAACCTATAAAAATAATCGCGATTGGCAGAACATCAATGCAGAAACGACCTTCTTTTGATTCTTCTCAAGTTATGTACCGTTCCGAAGACCTCCTAAGAGCGGCTTCTAATCGTTACCACATAACGGTTTTGGTGGCTAATCGAGCTAAACGTCGTCGTTATGAAGACCTGGACAGCATTGATGATCCGATGATGAAACCCACGATCCGCGCCATTATCGAAATGTCCGATGAACTCACCCAGCCCGAAATAATTAGTGATTAAAAGTGGGTGTTAGCATAGGATAAATCTAAGCAAAAACTAGCAATCATGACCTTTCAATCTAAAATTCAAAAAACTATAGAGGTTCTGCTTGGTCAAAAGCAAAATTTAACAAGCAGGATTCTATCGTTTTTTTTGTTGGCTCTGCTTGGTCTAAGTCTAGTTTTGGGATTAGGAACCCATCATAACTCCTCCGCGATCGCCCAAAATCCACCCACCGTTCCTAATAGCTCTTCAATTCGGGCAGAAGGAGCCGCCGCGATCGTTTATCAACAACTGCCGTACTTGCCCAAGGAAAACGAGTATCGTCGCAAGGAAACGGGAGAAATCGACCCCGAACATACCCTAATTAGTCGATTCATTCGTTATAATCAGGATTTAAAAAAGCGGACAAATCGCTATCGTTTTGACTGGAAACTCACCCTAGCGGATTATTTAGGGGTGAATGAAACGATTGATCCCCAAACCTATCCTGGGAGTATCACCCTCACCACCAATCCTTTTGAAACTGACGCTAAGGCCATTCAGGCATTAAATCGTCGTCAACGTCAAGAATTAGTGGATTTATTAGCTTTTATTTATAAACCCCAAGCCACAGAAAAACCTGCTAAAACCAAGATTTCCCCGACACCCCAATCCACTCCAAAGGATGAGTCAGGCAAGCCTTCTCTCGCCAAGCCTGGGGATGCTCAACTATTAATGCCTTAGTATGGAAAATCGGGTATTTAAAGAAGCAGAAGGTTGGCGTATCGGGTTTAATCCTAATCCTGCAACTTACCAAGGATTGATCGGAGGTCAGGATTGGGCGATCGAATTGACCTTGGCGGAATGGCAAGATTTTTGTCGATTGGTCAGTCAATTAAGCGAAACAATGCAAGCGATCGCTACCGAATTGATGGACGAAGAAAAAATCACCTGTGAAGCGGAAAGTGAGCTAATGTGGCTAGAAGTGACGGGTTATCCCCAATCCTATTCTCTACGGTTTATTTTGAATCAGGGACGTTGTTGTGAAGGGCAATGGCCGTCTGGAGTTGTACAAGATTTCATTCAATCTTTACAAACCCTGACTTTTTTTTAGAGAACGTCACGAAATAAATGATGCTATAAATCTATTAATCCTAAAAAATGGGCGATACTGGATTTGAACCAGTGACCCCTTCCGTGTGAAGGAAGTGCGCTACCCCTGTGCTAATCGCCCGATCGCGTAAAAGAGTTTTGTAAAACATATTTACGATTCTCAAATCATAGCTCAAAATCGACCCCAAAAACCGATCGCCATTTGACAGAGTAACCAAAGATTCAAACTGATAATGATCAACGCGATCGCCCAGGTAACAATTTTTAACCAGTAGGGATTGACAAAACCGCTCATAATTTTGCGATCACTGGTGAAAAGTACGAGGGGAATAACGGCAAAGGGTAACTGTAAACTCAAAACCACTTGACTAAAAACTAGCATCCCGCCCGTCGTGCTTTCCCCAAAAATCAAAATGACAAGTAACGCAGGAATAATCGCCATTAAACGGGTGATCAAACGACGTAACCAAGAGGGAAGACGAATTTCCAAAAAGCCTTCCATCACCACTTGTCCCGCTAGGGTTGCCGTTAGCGTTGAACTTTGTCCAGAGGCTAAAAGCGCGATCGCAAACAGGAGAGAGGCTACCTTTACGCCGACAACGGGAGACAATAATTGATAAGCATCCTGGAGTTCGGCCACTTCATGATGACCATTGCCATAGAAAACGGAAGCGGCGACAATGAGAATGGCTGAATTGATAAATAAGGCAAAGGAGAGGGCAATGGTGGAATCAATCGTGCCAAATTTGATTGCTTCCCAGCGTTTTTTAAGATCGGGTTGCCAGGCGCGGGTTTGCACAATGGAAGAATGCAAGTAGAGGTTATGGGGCATGACCGTCGCTCCCAAAATCCCGATCGCCAGATACAGCATTTCGCCATTCATTAAAATCTCCTTTTGGGGTAAATAACCCGCCAAAACTTGGCCGATATCGGGTTTAGCAAAGAAAATTTCGGCGGCAAAGCAAATTCCGACCGTACTGATAAGGGTAATCACCAGAGCCTCTACATAACGAAACCCCTTACCCTGCAAAAATAACAACATCATTACATCCAAGGCCGTCAGAGCGACTCCCACCGCCAAAGGCAATCCAAATAACAGTTGTAGGGCGATCGCGCTCCCCAAAAGTTCCGCCAGATCACAGGCGATGATCGCAATTTCACAGAGAATCCAGAGAATAAAAGTGACAGGACGGGGAAAATAATCTCGGCAAGCCTGGGCTAAATCCCGCCCCGTTGCAACGCCTAACCGCACACAAAGAGCCTGGAGAAAAACCGCCATCAAGTTGGATAAAAGAATAATACTCAACAGGCTGTAGCCAAACTTTGAGCCTGCCGCAATGCCCGTCGCCCAATTGCCAGGGTCAATATAACCGACAGAAACTAGATAGCCTGGCCCCGCATAGGCTAATAGTTTTCGCCAAAAGCCGTTGGTCTGGGGAATGG
>QBMS01000073.1 GCA_003249095.1 Snowella sp. | reverse complement strand
TGATCCACTGACAAAACTGTTCCCAAGCTGATGCGCTTTCGCGTTGCTGGAGGGTAGTGGTCATGGTTTTATGATTGCGTTGTTGATTGATTTATGATGTCTCTACATTAACAGGCTTTGTAACAAATTGTAAAGGAAATTAATAATTGGCTTTTCTTATCGGTATTATAGGCTTTGCTGATATCTTTGTGGCGTTCACTGTAGTCCAATGTATAGATTCGTCAAGTTCCTTTTGTCTTTGGGCTTTGGATGCAAGCTGAGTTAGACGACGTTGAGAAATGAAGCCATAGAATTTAAAGCTCCGAATCATAAAATCGTAGAATTTTGACTAAATTCAATATTTAACAGGATTGGATAGCAGTCGAAAACTGAGTTGGAGATTACAGATCTGTTGCTTAAACTCTTGCTAAAGTAACTTCTTCGGGTTGATCTTGATATTTTCCTTGGCGCGTATGATAGCTCACCGAACAGGGTTCCCCCTCTAAAAAGAGCAACTGAACCACTCCTTCATTGGCGTAAATTCGACAATCGGCACTAGATGAATTAGAGAATTCGAGGGTTAAATGTCCCCGCCATCCCGCTTCCGCAGGCGTTAGATTGGCAATTAATCCAATTCTGGCGTACGAGCTTTTTCCAATACAGAGTACACTGATGTTTTCAGGAATTTCTAGTTTTTCTAGGGCAACACCCAAACCATAGGAATGGGCGGGTAAAATAAAGAAACTGCCATTTTGGTCTTGATGAATTTGACTACACTCTAAATTATCGGGATTAAAGTTTTTAGGATCAACGACGGTTCCTGGGATATGTCTAAAAATGCGAAAATCATTGGGTGATAAGCGAATATCATAGCCAAAACTGCTTAATCCATAGGAAATTACGGGGAGATTTTCAACCTTACGAATGAGTTGGGATTTAAAAGGCTTAATCATTCCTTTTTCTGCCATCGCGGTAATCCAGATATCATTCTTAATCATCGGTTGAGATCCTAGTTGAATTCTTTTTTTCTAATATCCTGATAAATGTTACTACAATCTGGGTTACTACAATCTAGCGATCGCATCTTCTACGATAGAAAATATCACGCTGACTTCAGCTAAACTCTCAAATATTTGCTTTTTCTAATGCTTGCTCTACAAACCTTGACCTATCCCATTGTCGAAACTTTTCATTCCATCCAAGGAGAAGGAGCTTGGGCGGGGACAAATGCTTTTTTTATTCGTCTGGGTGGCTGTGATGTTTATTGTCCTTGGTGTGATCAAAAAGAGACCTGGAACCCGAAACGATATCCCCAGCAATCGATTGGATATTTACTAGAACAAGTTCAGGCAGTGAATCCCGCGATCGCGATTATTACGGGGGGTGAACCGTTACTGTATGATTTGTTACCCTTAACGGAAGCATTACGGGAGAAGGCCATTAAAGTTCATTTAGAAACGTCGGGAGCGCATCCTTTTAGTGGAAAATTTGACTGGGTGACCTTTTCTCCCAAGTCCTACAAGTTACCCCACCCTAGTATTTACCCAAAAGCCAGTGAATTAAAGGTTATTATTGGTGAAGAGAAAGACTTTCAGTGGGCTGAGGAACAATCAAGGCAGATATCGCTGAATATCCCTAAATATTTACAACCCGAATGGAACCGTTCTGAGAGTCAACAACTGATTTTTAATTATATTCTCTGTCATCCCCAATGGCGAATGAGCCTGCAAAGTCATAAGTTTTTAGGAATCCGCTAACTCAAAAAAGGTTCACCCAAGTCCGAAAGTGAGTTTAATTCAATCTAGAGGGATTCAATGGGCGTTATCTAACCGATATAATGGGTTGGATTAATGCTTTCAAATGCCAAAGACGCGCATCGCCGACTTTATTTTTTCCGATGACAGGATCATAAAAATTTAAGCCAGACTTTCCCGATTATTGATTAGGATAGACAATATGCTAGATACCATTATTATTCTTTTATTCGTCTTCGCGATCGCGGGAATCGGTTTTGATAGCGTGGACTTGCTTCCTGATACAGTTAGGGCGCAGGTTTCTAATCTAGAGGCGTTGCGCTGGTTGGCCGCAGGATTTACCTCTATTATCGGCTTGGCATTGGGTTTGGTCGCTCAAACCACCTATCGTCGCCTAGAAAGACAAATTCGTCAGACGGCGATCGAAACGATTCTGACCCGCGCTGTCGGACTGGTAATTGGATTGTTAATTGCCAATTTGATGTTGGCCCCCATTTTCCTCTTGCCGATTCCTGGGGAATTTTCCTTTATCAAACCGACAATGGCAATCTTGGGTAGTGTTACCTCTGCTTTTTTGGGAATTAGTTTAGCAGATACCCACGGACGGACTTTTTTAAGATTAATTAACCCCAATAGCATTGAAACGATGTTGGTTGCCGAGGGAACTCTCCGACCCGTCGCGCCGAAAATCCTCGATACCAGTTGCATAATTGACGGTCGCATTGAGCAATTACTCGATACGGGTTTTCTCGAAGGACAAATTTTGATTCCCCAATTTGTTTTGGCGGAATTACAGCAGTTAGCCGATACCAGTAATGATCAAAAACGAGTACGGGGAAGACGGGGATTAGATATTTTAGGACGAATGCAAGAGCTTTACCCAGAACGTATCATTATTCATTCGGCGGATTATGAGGATATCAGTACAGTAGATGCCAAATTGGTTCATCTTTCTCAGGAGATTAATGGGATGTTACTGACGAATGATTACAATCTCAGCAAAGTTGCGAATTTGCAAAAGGTAATTATTCTTAATGTCAATGATCTCGCCCAGGCGTTACGCCCCATTTATCTGCCAGGCGATCCCCTGGATCTGAAAATTCTCAAGCAAGGCAAGGAACCCGCCCAGGGCATTGGTTATCTAGACGATGGAACAATGGTGGTGGTAGAAGAAGGTCGAGAATTTTTGGGGTCGGAGGTGAGAGTGATTGTGACTTCTGCTCTGCAAACTTCGGCGGGAAGGATGATTTTTGCGAAACCGCGATCGGTGATGGCTTCTTCTTAAATTGATTAATCGTGACGCATTTTTCATGAATTGCTTGGATTAAGCCCGCATCCTACGCTTAAAAGCCATTCCGAATCCTAGAGCCGTTATACTTCCTAATAGGGTTAAAGGTTCAGGAACCGCGATCGCTGTATTGGTTGCGACAAAAGTCCCAGAACCCAAACTAGTCGTGCCAGAAAGCACAGCAGACCAAGTTCCTGTCCCCAAGAGAGTATCGGAAGTTGGGTCAATTTTTATGGATATGGCAGGAAAAGGAAACATATAATTTCCACTATCAAAACCCCACCCACCATAAGCAATCGAAAAGGTAGGATAAGAAGGCCCGATAAGAGGAGAACGATACTGGAAACCCGCTTGTTGATTCCTAGCGGGATCAGCCCACCAAGCAATATAACTTTGCCTAAATTTGACACCTGAGATGGTAGCCGAAAAACTATTTAAAGCGTTGCTAACAAAAATTTCCTTGTTAGGAGGCGAACCACCAGGAGGATTACAAGCAGTCGGGTCAGATGTGGCTTCTACACAGATTATCTTATTATCTTCATAGCTGAAGGCTCCCGAACCAACCTGTTGACCTGAATCATTGAGGAATTTTAAACTAAAGCTAGTAGAATAGGCTGGTTTAAGGCTGACAAAAGTTAAACTAATTACGGTAACAGTGCCGAGAATAAGTGTTTTAGGGGGGTGTTTTGTGTTCATCTGAAGTATCAAGTCGCATAGTGTGTTCAGGTACATAAATTTGTCGATGTGATGAGGTAATAATGCGATAGCACGTTCCCATCACAAACAATAAAACAAAGATCGCATTCTAGAATTGCAATACAAAAAACGCGATCAGTGATGGCTTCCTCTTAATAATTATTTATTTTTCACAAATTGCCTGCATTAAGTCCTAATTTTACGTTTAAAAGCCACTCCGAATCCTAAAGCCGTCATACCTCCTAATAGGGTTAAAGGTTCAGGAACCGCGATCGCTGTATTGGTTGCGATAAAAGTCCCCGATCCCCAACTATTATTTGGAGAAAGCATAGCAGACCAAGTCCCTTTCCCCGAAAGAGTATCAGAAGTTGGGTCAATTATAATAGATATTGAAGGATAAGAAAATGGCCCATTTCCATTAGCAAAAAACCATCGATCATAGACGATGGAAATAGATGGAAAAGGCTTATTAGGAATAATTAACTGAAAACCCGCTCGTTGATTCCTTGATGGATCGATCCACCAAGCAGTAGAACTTTTCCAAAAAGATACGCCATAAATTGTGGCGGAGAAAGTATTTAACGTGTTGCTAACAAAAATTTCATTCCCAGGAGCTGCACCAGGAGGATTGCAAGCACTTGGATTAGGTGTATTTTGCACACATTTTATTTTATTGTCTTCATAGCTGAAATCTCCCGAACCAACCTGTTGACCTGAATCATTGAGAAATTTTAAGCTGAAGCTAGTAGAATAGGCTGGTTTAGCATTAAAAATAGTGAAGCTAAGAACAGTGACAGCACCTAAAACAAATGTCTTGGGGGTGTATTTTTCTTTTATCTGAAACATAAAAAGTTGTAGCATATTAAGACGCGTAAATTTCTTGACGTAGATTGCCAATATTGTAAGAATATAGCATGATATTCACCCCTTTTTTGTCAAATACTGGCTAGAGCGATCGCAGTATATTGATGATACAATCCCTTCACAAACTTAAGTATCTAATAAAAATGACTTACGACTTCCAATTTTTAGCAGATTTTTACCAAAATTCCCTTCTCCAAGATGTAATTCCTTTTTGGGAAAAATATTCCCTAGACCGAGAACAGGGCGGCTATTTCACCTGTCTAGATCGAGAAGGGAAAGTTTACGACACGGATAAATTTATTTGGCTCCAAAATCGTCAAGTTTGGCTGTTTTCAACCCTTTACAATCAATTAGAAAAACGTCAAAACTGGTTAGACATCGCCACACACGGAGCCGATTTTTTAGCAAAACATGGCCGAGATGCCAACGGAAATTGGTATTTTTCCCTCGATCGCGCGGGTAATCCTTTGACCCAACCCTACAATATTTTTTCCGATTGTTTTGCCGCCATGGCCTTTAGTCAATATGCCCTTGCTTCGGGGAATGACGAGTCCAAGGCGATCGCCTTACAAGCCTATAACAACGTTTTACGCCGTAAAGATAACCCCAAAGGTCAATACAGCAAAGTCTATCCAGGCACTCGTTCCCTTAAATCTTTAGCCGTTCCCATGATTTTGGCGAATTTAACTCTAGAAATGGATTGGCTACTGTCTCCCGAAACCCTAGAAACCGTTCTAGCCCAAACCGTCAAAGAAGTGATGACGGATTTTTTGGATGCCAAACGGGGATTAATGTTTGAAAGTGTGCAACCCGACGGTTCCCATTTAGATTGTTTTGACGGGCGTTTGATTAATCCTGGACATGGCATTGAGGCCATGTGGTTCATTATGGATATCGCTAACCGTAGCAATGATCAACAAACGATTAATCAAGCCGTTGATGTGGTCTTAAATATTCTCAATTTTGCTTGGGATCACGAATACGGCGGACTTTATTATTTCATGGATGCAGAGGGTCATCCCCCCCAACAATTAGAATGGGATCAAAAGCTTTGGTGGGTACATTTAGAATCCTTAGTTGCTTTGGCGATGGGTTATCGCTTAACAGGAAGGATCGAATGTTGGGAATGGTATCAACGTCTGCATGATTACAGTTGGTCAAAGTTTGCTGATCCTGAATATGGGGAATGGTTCGGTTATCTTAATCGTCGGGGAGAGGTTTTATTAAATTTAAAAGGTGGAAAGTGGAAGGGGTGTTTTCATGTTCCCCGTGCTTTATTACTTTGTTGGAAAAATTTTGAACTATTAGCCAAAACATCTTAAATTGAAACCTTTGGTAGAGGCAATTCATGAATTGCCCTTACTCAATTCTTGGAGATGTCTAATAATTAAGCGACCTCATGACCCGCCTGGGTGATCGCATTTTTAATTTCGGCTTCGGAAGCGATCGTCTCAACGGTGACCAGCTTCGTGGAAACATCAACGCTGACTTGAGCATCGGGAATTTGATTTTTAATCGCATTGGTGACAGCTTCAGCACAACCACCACAGGCAATACTAGAAACAGTTAATTGAATCGACATAAGTAAAATAAGGTGATAATAAATAGGGATGAAATAAAAAACTACCATTTTAAGGTAGAAGCTTCGTTTCCTTTTTCTCGTTTGATTTTAGCATCTTTCTCAAACCAATTAATGACCTGTTGATGGCTGAGGTCTTCCATTGTCACCCCGCTATCTTTGGCAATAACGTTCAATAATCGTAGGGAAGAAATGGTCAGACGAGTTAAAAATTTTTCCGATTGACTCAATAAAGCGCGATCGACATCGGCAGATTCCTCTGGGGTTAAAAATTGTGTTGAAGTGGATTGAGAATTTGTCATTAGTTAATTCAAAAAGATTTCTCTAAGATTAATTTTGATAAAGTTATCTACGACCTAAAAAAATAGTAGAGACATAATATATTATGTCCTTGAATTTGATAATAGTTTGTTACAACTTGTTGTCATTTAGATAATAATTCGGGGTAAACGATGTTTAAAACCACAGAGAACTTCCCAGGAAATCGTTCCCAAGGTATTGGCCCAGTCATCGGCTGAAATAGCGCGATCGCCGTCAGTTCCAATCAAAGTAACAACTTCCCCGACGGGTAAATGGGGTAAATGGGTAATATCGAGCATCATCTGATCCATCGTGATGGCACCGATTTGCTTAACCCACTCACCCCGAATCAAGACTTGTAACCGATTGGATAAATTACGGGGGACACCATCAGCATAACCAATTCCGACGATCGCCAGACGGGTTTCGCGATCGCTGACGAACTGATGACCATAGCTCACCCCAGTACCAGGGGGAATCATCTTGATTTGGCTAATTTTAGCTTTCACCTGAAGCACGGGTTTTAAATCAATCTGGGAACGTAAATGGGGCGCGGGATAAAGTCCGTATAAACCGAGTCCGACTCGCACTAAATCATAATGAAATTTTGGGCCGTTCAGGGTTGCCGCAGAATTGGCCAGATGTAATTTAGGAATTTTAATGCCGTGTTTTTGGAGATCGGCGATCGCGGCTTCAAAACGGTGTTGCTGCTGTTCCATAACGGTGCGATCGGGAGCATCGGCGGTGGCCAGGTGGGAATAAATACTGGCTAAATGGAGATTCGGTAAACCTTTGACGGTTTGCACAAAGTTGATAGCCTGTTGCCAGGAGGTTCCCAAGCGGGACATTCCTGTATCCAGTTTGAGATGAACCGAGAGTTTTTTAGCCTGTTTTTCCAAAGTTTTAGCAAATAAAATCGCTTGTTCTGCATTACAAAGCGTGGGTTCCAATTGCCAATGGATAATCGCCCTCACTTCCTCTGGGGTATTGATGGCTCCCAAAATCAAGATAGGAGCCATAATTCCCGCTTCTCGTAGTTCAATCCCTTCCCCCAAGGTCGCGATCGCCAGCCAGGTTGCCCCCGCTTCCAAGACCATTTGAGCCACCCGAACGGCTCCATGACCGTAGGCATCTGCCTTAACCACCGCCATTAAATCCGTATCGTGCTTTAATAAAGCCTTGAACTGCCGTACATTATGACTCAGCGCGTTTTGATCAATTTCGACCCAGGCCCGTTGGCGAATTAATTCCGAAAGATGAAAATCATAACAGCCCTGATTCACCACATCAGGCGTTGATTCTTGACTTAATACCACCCTTTTCTCCTCATTACCAATCCACAGATTTAGGTTAAAGATAAACGCAAATTGACAAAAGTTCCAGTCTCGATGGAAGATCCTATTCTAGTTTTTGCATCAGAATCAAATTTTTGCGATCGCCGAATCCCGCCAAAACATCCTTGGAGAAGGGGCAAAGGATATGTTAACTTCTATAAAGTTTCTTGATTTTGGTAATGACTATAGATGAACGCAGAAATTCTCGAATCCCTTAAAGTCTGGTCACAGTTTGGTCATCCCCTCGTCATGTGGGGTTTGTTTGCCCTATCCCTGTATGCAATGTATCTAGGCTTCCAAGCCCGTAGCATTCGTTCCGTCGAAGCAGAAGTTCGCAAAGAATTAATCAAAAAAGATGTCCGCACTCAGCATTATCTGATGGGATCAATCTTACTCGCCTTGATGGTTGTCGGCTGTATTGGCGGGATGGCCGTCACCTACATTAACAATGGCAAATTATTTGTCGGCCCCCATCTGATCGTTGGTTTGGGGATGACGGGTATTATTGCGATCGCCGCCGCCCTTTCACCTTTGATGCAAAAAGGCAATGAATTAGCCCGCTATACCCATATCGTCTTAAATATTGTCCTAGTAGGACTATTTGGTTGGCAGGCGGTTACGGGAATGGATATTGTCCAACGGATTATCAGTAAATTGTAAAGGCGAATGCAACTGATCTGACGGGCCAGACCAATAGCTAACCCAATCCGTGTTATCTCTTTGATGTGTCAAAATTAATTGTCTCAATAAAACTTCCTACAACATTAGATGTACCTTTCAGGTATCCTATTGACATGGGCTAATCTTTTGAATCCAGTTAGGAAAGATTTGATGCGTATTGCTATCGTTGGCTGCGGTTTTGTAGCAGATTATTATTTAAAAACCCTCATCAATTATCCCCAATTAGAATTAGTTGGCGTGATGGATCGTGCTCCTGAAAGAAGTAGCCATTTTTCTACTTATCATTCAGTTCGAGCCTATCTTTCCTTAGAAGAACTTCTAGAGGACTCTAAGGTTGATATTGTTGTTAATTTAACTAATCCTAGCAGTCATTTTTCGGTTTCAAAGGCCAGTCTAGAAGCGGGCAAACACGTCTATTCAGAAAAACCGTTGGCAATGTCCCTAGCCGAAGCCCAAGAGTTATATGATCTTTCTCAAAAAAATGGATTATATCTCTCTTCAGCACCGTGTAGTTTATTGGGGGAGACTGCTCAAACTCTCTGGAAAGCACTACGAGAAGAAAAAATTGGTCAACCCCGTCTGGTTTATGCAGAAATGGATGATGGCATGGTTCATCAAATGCCCTATAAACAATGGGTCAGTGAATCTGGTATTCCTTGGCCCTACAAAGATGAATTTGAAGTTGGCTGTACCCTCGAACACGCAGGATACTATCTTACTTGGCTACCCGCTTTTTTTGGCCCCGCAGAAACCATTACGGCCTTTTCATCTTGCCTGATTACTGATAAGCAAACGGATGTTCCTTTAGACGTTAACGCACCAGATTTTTCGGTCGCTTGCATTCAATTTTCCTCAGGAGTCGTTGCTCGTTTAACTTGTAGCATTCTCGCTCCCCATGATCATACATTGCGGGTTATCGGCGATCGCGGCATTTTGCATACAGAAGATTGTTGGTTTTATCGTTCACCCGTCTATATCAAACGTCAGATTACAATACGACGAAAAACGTTATTAACTCCTTGGCGTGAAAATTATCCTTTAGTTGGTAAAGGAGCTTCTCGTTATGGTTATCGGGGTTCCCAACAGATGGATTTTAGTCGAGGAATCGTAGAGTTGGCCTCAGCCATTGAAGAAAATCGCCCTTGTCGTCTTGCGGCAGATTATTGTTTACACGTTAATGAAATGGTTTTGGCGATTCAAAATGCTTTTAATACAAGTTCTCCTTATCGATTAACTTCAACCTTTGCCCCGATCGATCCAATGCCCTGGGCTAAATAGTATTTATTGAATTTGTGGAATTTAATGATCATGTCAAAAATAATTCGTTGGGGAATTCTAGGAACGGGCAGAATTGCCCAAGATTTTGCTAAGGGCTTACAGTCTTTACCTGATGCTAAACTATGGGCTATTGGGTCTCGAAACTTGGCGACAGCAGAGCAATTTGGACATCAATTTAATATTTCCAAAACCTATGCTAACTACGAATCATTGGTGAAGGATCCTGACATTGATGTTGTTTATATTGCAACCCCCCAGGAGCGTCATAAACAAGATTGTTTACTGTGTTTAAATGCAGGAAAACCAATTTTGTGTGAAAAACCTTTTATGCTGAATGCCCAAGAGGCGAGGGAAGTGATTACTTTAGCCCGTGAAAAGCGTCTATTCTGCATGGAGGCAATGTGGATGCGCTTCATGCCTTTAGTTCAAAGAGTTAAAAAATCAATAGATCAGGGTGAAATTGGGACAATTCGTTTTTTGACGGCCGATTTTGGCTATCCTGTACCTTTTGATCCAAAAAGTCGTTTCTTTAGCCAACCTGGCGGGGGAGCATTAGGTGATCGCGGCATCTATTTACTATCCTTAGCTTTTTATCTTTTGGGTGAACCAAACTCGGTGACAAGCCAAGCGTTGTTTGGAGAAACGGGGGTGGATGAGCAATCTTCTTTTATTTTAAATTATGCCCAAGGACAACAGGCTTTGCTATTTAGTACCTTAAAAACCTATACCACCAATGAAGCAATGATTATCGGCGATCGCGGCAAAATCAAATTAGCTGATCCTTTCTATCGTCCCTATCAATTTTCTGTCACAAAATATCCTGATATAATCACCACTGGGGTAGAGCAAAAAACACATTCTCAGAAAAAATTTATAGAAGCCCTAAAACAGAACTCACTCATCCAAAGCTTCTTGATAAAACTGAAAAATTTTCTAGCCCAAAAAGCAACTAAAACAATATTTTCTCCTCCTCAAGGTAACGGCTATCATTATGAAGCCATAGAAGTTATGCAATGTCTAAGAAATGGTCAATTAGAAAGTCAAATCATGCCGCTAGATGAAACAGTGAAAATTATGGAATGGATGGATAAAATTCGTGATCAATGGCATTAAACCTATTGTTCTAAATCCTATTAATAGTATTTATTTTTTGATGGACTTGATCATTATTTTTCATTACAGAGCTTAATTTCATGAAGATTGCCTATCTGATTAATAGCTACCCAATGGTTAGTCTAAGCTTTATTCGCAGAGAAATCCACGCACTAGAATCCCTGGGATTAGTGATTTCTCGTTTTTCTATTCGTGTCTGGAATGACGAGTTAGTAGATAAAGCTGACAAAGATGAATTTAAGAAAACAAAGTTTTTGCTGGGGGTTGGCATTGGGGGATTATTACGCTCTTTCTTGGGAGTTATTTTATTGTCTCCCATTACAATGTTTCAGACTTTATTGCTGACCATCAAAATTGGGCGACGTTCTGAAAGGGGATTGATCATACACCTAATTTATCTAGCTGAAGCGTGTGTACTCCTTCAAGAGCTAACAAAAAAGGGGATTAGCCATATTCATGCCCACTTTGGCTCAAATTCAACCACTGTTGCCATGCTTTGCCACTGTCTAGGTGGGCCTACCTACAGCTTTACCGTTCATGGGCCAGAAGAGTTTGATAAGGTTAACGCGATCGCCTTACCCGAAAAAATCAAAAGAGCGAGTTTCGTAGTGGCCGTATCCTCTTTTGGTCGGAGTCAATTACTGAGATGGTGCGATTATTCAGATTGGTCAAAAATCGAGGTGGTTCATTGCGGCTTAGATGCCATGTTTTTAGCCCAGCCCTACGTCCCTTTGCCGACCGAACCGCAATTTGTCTGTGTGGGGAGATTGAGTGAACAGAAAGGCATCTCTATTCTGGTCGAGGCAGTCGGTCAATTAGCGAAAAAAGGTCTCAGATTTAAACTGGTGATCGTGGGAGATGGCTCTCTGCGTCCAGAAATTGAAACTTTAATTAAAAATCTTCAAGTAGAAGAATATATTCAATTGACAGGCTGGGCAACTAATTTAGAAGTTAAACAACATATTTTAGACTCCCAGGTAATGATTTTGCCTAGTTTCGCTGAAGGTCTTCCCGTGGCCATCATGGAATCCCTGGCTCTTTTTCGTCCTGTTTTGACCACCTATATTGCAGGAATTCCCGAATTAATTCAACCCAATCGTTCGGGTTGGCTCGTTCCTGCGGGTTCCGTTGAGGAGTTGGCGATCGCGATGGCTCAGATCCTTTCTCTTCCCTCAGAAAAGATAGTAGAAATGGGAAAAATTGGGGCAGAAATAGTGAATAAACAGCATAATGCCACGATAGAAGCTCAAAAACTCCTTAACCTCTTTCAATCCCAAAATCACTATCCTTCAACTACCGATTCTCTCTAAAATCATCCTCCTCCAAGATGTTGCAAAGTCTCTGACAAGAAAATTGAGATTCATTCAATCCTAATCATTTTTTCCTTGAATAACAGAGTGATAACAATGATTACAATAGTAACAAAAGCGATAAAAGTAACGAAGAGAATAGAACATAATAGTGTTTGAAGCTCAGTAAAAGTTCGTCCCTCAGCATCTTTGTTATTTTCATGGGGTTATCCCCTTTGTCCTTACTGGATCTATGTTAATTTGTCCTAATTGTCACTCCGAGAATCCTAATCGTAACAATTTTTGTCAAAAGTGCGGTGTTTCCCTGACCCACCATGATTGCCCAGAATGCGGGACTAGCGTGTTGTGGGGCAATGCCACCTGTTCTAACTGTGGTACGGTGACAGGCAAAGTATTGAGGATGGTCTTTTGGGAATCGGTTTCAGAGGAGAATGTACTTTCAATTTCGGCTGAACTGCTTCCCCTATACGAAGATTGTGTCGATATTGGCCATCGTTATCGCTTCTTAAAAAACGAAGAATTTGCCCCCTCAGTCCAGGACTGGGGAGAAAAGGGGAGTCGGACTCTGCTGGGTAGCGTGATCGATTGTCAACCACTCCAACCATCGGTATTAAAAGTTTTGTTGTTAAATCAAGGGGATTTTCTGGCTAAAATTGCGAATTTGTCAGAAATTTCGGAAATAGATGAAGAGCCTGCTTGGAAAAGTCTGGATTTACCTAAGTTAGTCCTCCCTTATTTTAAATTCAAGGATTTAACCCCGAAAGTTCCTGAGATCTACGATGCTTGGTGTGAGGAAAATTCGGAAGTTCTTCTGGTAGACGATCGCAATGCTTGGCAATCCCTGGGTACTGCTTTATCTGAACAATCCCTACCCCTGCCCCAATTAATCTATTGGTTCAATGAAATGGTCGGGCTTTGGCGATCGCTGGCCACCCTGAATTATTGTCAAAGTTTGCTTGTTCCAGACAATGTAAGAGTCGATGAGGATCAAAATCTGGGATTACAATTACTCTATCCCGATCCAGCAGGAGTAACACCTTCCCTTGCGGATCTGGGAAAACAGTGGCAACAATGGTTGGGCGATAAATCCCCATTGCTTTCTTCTGCATTAACTGATCTCCTAGAAAAATTGGTATCAGAAGAAATTCAAAATGCCGATGAACTGAGTCTTTTGTTAGAGGCGATCGCCCTTGAAGAAGAGCATATTAATTTTCCTGAAGATTTTTTAGAGCAAGACCTATCCCAATTCGAGGAACTAGAGGTTTCTGGGCAACTGCGGGGGCAAGGGCCGCCCAGCACCCTACCTGATGCCAATATACAAAATATAGAGGAATTAGATGATTCCCCGACGGCAGTTTTACAGATGCAACTGAGTGATTTAGCCGATGCCGCCGCCACTGATCGGGGTCGTCAACGCCTTCATAATGAAGATTATTTTGGTTTAGCCACTCAGATCCAGACCAAAGAGGATAATCAGGGTAAAACAGTCCATGCCAAAGGGATTTATGTCGTTTGTGATGGCATGGGAGGCCACGCCGCAGGAGAAGTGGCCAGTCAATTAGCGGTAAATACTCTGCAAAAATATTTTAGTCAACACTGGACAGGTAAACTGCCTGATGCGTCGATGATTAATGAAGCCATTCTTTTGGCCAATCAAACAATTTTTGATATTAATCAGACCAATGACAGTGCAGGGAGTGGACGCATGGGGACAACGCTGATTATGGCTCTTGTGCAGGATACCAAGATTGCGATCGCCCACGTTGGAGATAGCCGTATTTACCGAGTCACTCGTAGGGGGGGATTAGAGCAATTAACAGTCGATCATGAAGTGGGCCAACAAGCCATTCAAAATGGTCTTGACCCCAATATTGCCTACGCCCGCCCCGATGCCTATCAGTTAACCCAAGCCCTGGGGCCTCACGGAAGTAATTTTATCAAACCCGATATCCGTTTTTTTGATACCCAGGAAGATACCCTTCTGTTACTCTGTTCTGATGGTATTTCTGATAATAATTTAGTCGAGGAAAATTGGGAAAATAAACTTTTACCCCTGATTAGTTCCACTCAAAGCATCGATCGCGGCATGAATAAATTAATCGAATTTGCCAATGAGCATAACGGTCACGACAATCTGACGGGGATCTTAGTCCGTCTGAAAGTTCGTCCGCAAATTCAAGTCAATGATTGGTAAATTAATACCGAATACGGGGATCAATGTAAGCATTAATAATGTCAATTAACATACTGGCAATCACCACAATCACGCCGAAGAAGATCATTAGCCCTTGAACGGTGGGATAATCGCGCACGGAAATGGCTTCGTAGAGGCGATTGCCCAACCCTGGCCAGGAGAAAGTAACTTCGGTGAGGACGGCTCCCCCTAACAAAGAAGCAAAGGTTAATCCCAATACCGTAATCACGGGAATAAGGGCATTTTTGAGGGCATGGGCTAGTAAAATTTGTCTTTCCCCCACGCCTCTGGCCCTGGCAGCCTCGACATAATCCGCTTGGAGAGTTTGTTTTAAATTAACCCTAACCATTCGTTCAAAAATACCACTCAATAAAATCCCCAGGGTTAGGCAAGGCAAAGCCAAATAATGGATAGATGTCAAAAATTGGCTCAAATTTCCCCCCAAAATACTATCAATGGTATAAATTCCCGTTAAACCCTGGGGAGCAGTTTCATTGAGCGGGAAACGGGTTCCCAGGGGAAATAATCCTAGCTGGACAGATAACACTAATTGCAATAGCATCCCCACCCAGAAAATCGGTAAGGAGTAGGTAATAATGCCAAATAATCTTCCGCCTACATCAATAGAGGTGCCTGGACGGGAAGCCGCAACCATTCCCAAGGTCACTCCTACTGCGATCGCAACTACCATACTATAAAAGGTTAATTCAACTGTTGCGGGAAAATGGCGTTGAATAATTTCCCAGACGCTAGTGCCTTTGCTGGTGATAGAATTGCCGAGATTTAAGTGTAATAAATTACCTAAATAGTCAAAATATTGAGCTAATAAAGATTTATTTAAACCTAATTGCTCTCTCATCACTGCTTTTGCGGCTTCTGGGGCGCGATTCCCTAAAATGGCATCAACGGGATCTCCAGGCGTTGCCCGTAACAAGAGGAAAACAACTGTTACGATTGTCCAGATCATCAAGGGAGCAAGTAAAAGACGGGCAGAAATATAGTACTGAAGGGCTTTTGCGCGGGACATAGACTAATTTTGGGCTAATTTTGGCGATTATAAGGATAAATTGATCTTAAAAAAAGGCTAGAATAACTAAAAAACTCCTATTTTATCGAATTTATTCAGAATTATCAGATTTTATATCCGATATATCGGACTCACCAGGATCATTATCGGACTCATCAGGCTCAATATTGAATCCATCAACATCAATATCAGCCGCATTATCAGGATTCATGGGATCAGTCCCAATCCCTAATTCCTTTTTACTAGCCTTCAATGCCTTCCACAGGGCTTTAATTTTTTTGTAAGCATCCTTCGTATCAATTTTTCCCGCCGTTTCTAGATTACAAATATAACTAACTTTTTGAGCAAATTCCTGTAAATTGGCGTTAAATACTAGATTTTCTGGCTTAACTTTCCCATGATAGGGGCTACGAGGATGGAGAAAATTATCTATTTCTTGATTAGGTGACATAAAATCTCCTCGTTTCAATGTGATCAACTCTAGTCTATTCTATGGTAACTAGTTTCTTTGAGTTGATAGAATTATCGAATTTTTCCACTCTCAGACTAAAATTGACAAATTGACAATATTCTTATTTAAAATCCCTATGAATTGGACAGATTGGACATTAAAAGAAAAAATTGGTCAACTGATTGTCGTCAGAGCGTCAGGTTTCTTGTTTGATCACCAGATTCGTTATCCTTTGTGGGAGGCTCCTGAAAAACCATTAAAGCATTGGTTAAAAACATTAAATTTAGGGGGTGTGATTTTATTGGGGGGAAGTGCGGTAGAGTTGGCCGCTAGAACCCAGCAGTTACAAGGCTGGTCTCAGACTCCTTTATTGATTTGTGCGGATATTGAAGAAGGGGTGGGGCAACGTTTTTCTGGGGCAACCTGGTTTGTGCCTCCGATGGCTTTGGGCGCGATCGCCAGGGATAATTTACCACTAGCCGAACGTTACGCCACAGAAATGGGAGAAATCACCGCCAAAGAAGCGATCGCCCTTGGCATTAACTGGATTTTAGCTCCCATCGCCGATGTGAATAATAATCCCGAAAATCCTGTTATTAATATTCGTGCCTTCGGAGAAACCCCAGAAATTGTTGGAGCTTTGGTCAAAAGTTTTATTGAGGGCGCGAAAAAATATCCTGTTCTCACTACCGCCAAACATTTTCCAGGTCATGGCGACACCGCAACGGATTCCCATCTCCATTTACCTATTATTCTCCACGATCTTGAAAGACTGGAAAATATTGAACTTCCTCCTTTTCAATCTGCGATCGCGGCGGGGGTAGATACCGTGATGACTGCCCATATTCGTATTCCTGCTTGGGATCGGAAAAATCCTGCAACCCTTTCTCCCCAGATTTTAACGGAGCAATTGCGGCAAAAAATGGGCTTTGAGGGGTTAATTGTCACTGATGCTCTGATTATGGGCGGTATCACCCAGGAAGCAAGCCCAGAAGAAGTGGCAGTTCGTGCTTTAGTCGCAGGAGCCGATATTTTATTAATGCCTCCTGATCCAGAGCAAACCATTGAAGCCGTTTATCAAGCCGTGCGATCGGGTCGATTAAGCGAAGCCAGAATTGATCAATCGGTCGAAAAAATTGGGCAAGCGAAGGAAAAATTGGGATTATTTAGCCAAACGGTTTCGACGTTAGACCTAGAAGCGTTGAGTACGGAAAGTGCGCGGTTATCTGTTCAAACGATGGTCAAAAAATCCCTCAAAAAAGGGGGCAATTTACCGCTAAAAATTGAGAATCAACAACCCAAAAAAACTTTAATTATTGTTAATGATTTACTCAATTGTGACTTTTTAGATAGAGCTTGTCCGAGTGTTCTGATTCCTAAAAGTTTTGGTTATGACGTTGAATTGAGGGATCAACGTTTATTGGATCATGAAGTGTCAAAGGATTCGGAAATTGTATTACAGATTTTTATTCGTGGAAATCCTTTTCGGGGAACTGCGGGTTTAACCCCAAAATCCCAATCTTTCTATCATCAACTCTTCCAAAATAATCAAATCAAAGCAGTCCTCATCTATGGTAGTCCCTATGTCTTAGACTGGTTTTTGCCCCTATTTTCCGATAATCTTCCCTGGATATTTTCCTACGGACAAATGCCCCAAGCTCAGGCGATCGCCTGGGAAGAATTATTAGATTTAGCCAAACCTTCCCAACAAGATTCAGATGTTTTTATCTAGCATTCAAGTTTTCTTTCAGAATTTTAGTTAAACTTAAAACTAGTGATATTTTGGGAGCGACCAATGGTACAAACCCCTACTCTAGAGTCTCAAATTCGTTGGGAACTACTGCCCAAGGATTTTATTCTTCCCGATGAACCTGTGGATAATATTAATCAACCGAATCTGGCAGCCGCTCTCACCGAAAGTCTGGTTAATGCGGATAAATTGACACCTGAAAGTATTACAACGACAAATTACGGTATCTGTGTCCAAGTAGAGCAACAATTCGTCGTCAAAGCTCCCGATTGGGCCTACATTCCCCGTATTGCGGTTCCTAAAACGGAAATTGAACGCAGTTATACTCCCCAAGTTCAAGGCGATATTCCCGCGATCGTGATGGAATTTCTCTCAGAAACCGAGGGAGGAGAATATTCCATTAAACCGAATTATCCCTACGGTAAATGGTTCTTTTATGAAAAAATCCTTAAGGCTCCCTACTATGTTTTGTTTGAAATTCAATCCGCCCATTTAGAGGTTTATCGACTAGAAAATGGGATTTATAAACGTCAAAATCCCGATGAAACAGGGCGTTATTGGCTGGAACCCTTGCAACTTTATTTAGGTGTTTGGAACGGTGTGCGAGAAGGCAGACAAAAATCTTGGTTACGTTGGTGGACTGAGCAAGGAGAGCTTTTGCCCTGGGGATCGGAGTTGGTTCAGGAATTAGCCATTGAACGCCAACGAACTGAAACTGAACGTCAGCGTACTGAAATTGAGCGTCAACGTGCCGAACGATTAGCAAACCTATTGAGAGCGCAGGGAATTGATCCCGATCGCCTCTAATAACGAATATTTCTATCGGTTAATTGGTTGTTAGCTCTCCTATAGATTAAGGACATAATATATTATGTCCCTACGGAATTTTTGGTTGTTGAAAATAATTTTTTAATAAATTTAACGAAGGATGGTGAGGATTGAATTCTAGTGTTTGGGATTGATTTAATATTTTGAAAAAAGGAATGATTTCTACGCCGCAATTACTGTAGGCAATGCTCTCAAAAGATTGAATTAAATCAGGACTCCAATAGTCTTGTTTAACTTCTATTTCCTGTTGTTGTAAATACTGTAAAAGTTGCGATCGCGTAATCCCAGGTAAAATTGCGCCATTGTCGGGGGTTGTCCAGAAACAATTGTCTTTCCAGCCCCATAAATTTCCCGTACTGGTTTCTAGCCAATGATTATGATCATTCATTAAAATTGCTTCTTTGGCTCCTTGTTTTTGGGCTTTTTGTAGGGCCAACCAAGCGGTTAAATAATTGCCTGTTTTATGATCTGCTAGAGATCGCTTAAAAAGAGGTGAATCTGCAACCCAGCCAATGATTCCTTCTTGCTGGCGTAGGGCTAAATCTTCGGGCAAAAAGCGTCCTGTAATCCAAATTTTGTGATCGGGAAAAACGACAATTCGTAAAATAGGATAATACTTTAATAATTGTTCGGCTCCATCCGTCATTTCTTGCCAATCAGGAAATGGCCAGTCAAATTGTATCAAACTTTTTTTGAGGCGATCGCAGTGTTGTTGCCAGTGGGTGAGGGGATGGGCAAGGGAAGAATTATAAATCCGAAGGGTTGTAAAAACGTTCGCCCCATAGATTAAACCAGGATTAGTAATCTCTAGGGAAATCTGAGTATTTTCAATTAATTTTCCGTCGTACCAAAACATATTAATAATATCAGTTAACTAGAAGCACTGGTATAAAAGCGTAGGGCAAATTGCCAAAAAAAGTGAGCAATTATTAATAAAAGTAACGCTAATATACCAGCAGCCAAAAACCAAGGAAAGGCAATTTTTCCTAACAAAGCTTCTGCGGGAATCGTGGTTAAAAAAGCGACGGGAACGACTACGGTAAAAAATAAACGATAGCTGGTGGGATAGGCGGCCATGGGATAACGTCCTGCTTCGAGTAATCCCCGTAAAACTTCGGTGACATTATGAATTTTGACAAACCAAATACTGGTCGCCCCTAAAATAAACCAAATACTATAGAGAATCATCATCCCTAACGCGATCGCCAAAAAACTGAGGAAATAATTAATTGGATTAATGGTTAACTTACTGGCAGCATAAAAAATAATTAATAACCCAAAAAAAAGATCGGGAATACCCCAAGGCGAAAGAATTCTGGTTGATAACCAAAACTGACTACTAATCGGTTTGAGTAAAATAAAATCTAGGGTTCCCTGTTGGACGTATTCCACAATTCGATTCAAATTAGGGATCAATAAAGTGGCAGAAAATCCCTGTAAAAGGGTAAACATTCCCAACACCACCAGAGCTTCTGTCCAACTCCATCCCTGAAAACTGTAGCCCGTCCGATAAAACAAAAACAAACTAAAAATACTCCCCACCATGTTCGCCAAGCTACTCAGGGAGGCGATCGCAAAATTGAGCCGATATTCCAACTCCGCCGCGATCGCAGTTTGCCAGAATAACCCCAAAACTTTTCCGTAATAACGAAACTGGTTTACCATCAGAAAATGATTAATTCTATTAATTAAATCTTTAAAACTAAGAACATAATTTATTATATTTCTATAAATATTTAAGTTACCAAATGGTCGCAAGATTTAAAACAAAATCAGGCAAAATGTCCTCCCCCGATATACTATTTGGAGTATTAAGGATTTCCTTGGGTTGTCCTAGACGATAAATTTCAACCGATCTATTTTGGCGATCGATTAACCAACCTAAACGAGTGCCATTATCGATATATTCCTGCATCTTATTTTGTAGTTTACGCAAATCATCAGAGGGAGATCTTAGCTCAATTACAAAATCGGGAACTAGGGGAATAAATTTTTCCTGTTGTTCTGGAGTCAGGCTATTCCATTTTTCCACCGAAAGCCAAGCCAAGTCAGGCGATCGATCTGCACCATTGGGCAACTTAAAACCTGTCGAAGAATCAAAACAAACTCCTAATTGTTTCTCGCGGTTCCAAAGTCCTAACTCTAAATTAAGATCAAAATTACATTTTCCCGTTGTCCCTCCTGTCGGCGACATAATAATTAATTCTCCCTGGTCATTTCGTTCAAACCCCAGTTCTCGATTTTGATAACACAGTTGTTCAAACTGTTCATCAGTCATCGTAATGAGGGAATTTAAGTCAACAGTAATGGCATTCATAAACTTTTTAAATAAATAGATCTTAAAAGTTATAAGATCCCCCCGTCCTACGGACACACCCCTTA
>QBMS01000072.1 GCA_003249095.1 Snowella sp. | reverse complement strand
GTATTATACGTTTCTGAATATAGTGACTCACATTTTTGACAGATAAATATTTTTCTCTCTCCATTATTTTTCGTTTTGTAATGAGAATGAATTTTCACTTCCTCGCTGTGACAATGAGGACAGTCTCGTTTAAATAATTCTTTTTCTTTCCCATTGCAAAATATAGAATCATTAAACTCTTGGATTGGCTTTATCTTTTGGATTGACATACTCTCTCTCCTTTTTTTACCGATTTATTTATAGTATTATTACCCTTAACACCCCTGTAAAGTTATAACCATTACTTCCAAGCTTATATTTGCTTCTTTGTTTCTCTAATCCTTTGCCCAGTAATCCTTTCTGCCTTTAATCAGGCTGAACCATTGCCATAACTACTACCGTTTTAAAATTTATTATTTTATGTTTAATCATGTTTAATCATGTTTAATTATATTTTGATCTCAAAAATGTTTCTTCTGTCAACCCATCTAGCATTTTTAATTTCATTTCATACATTAAATCGACCACGAGTAATTTAAATCGGCTATAGACATCTTGGTTGATTTTTTCTTCTGATTTTAAGTCACCTCCATGAGCAACAGTATTACGTAAATATAAAAACAAATCCATAGACTCTTTTAAGTTTGGATTAGGATGGCGATATTGCCTCCAATGTTCTGGAAATGGCTGAAGCGAAAATGTTTTCAGTAAATGATTTAAAACCTTAAAGCTCACATTACTCTCAGTATCAACAATTCTTGAAATATGATGATATTGGTTAGAGTGAAAAGTATAAAGATCTTTAAAAAACTTTATTTTTTGTCCATATTTTTTAGGGTTAGGATATTGTTTAAATTGCTTGAAAGAGTTTTCCATATGATGAATAATGATGCTATCACAAAAATCATAAAATTCAACATTAATATTATTCAATTGATCAATATAAAGATTAAATGACTTCTGTATAAATCCTTCCCATACAGAATAAATAATCGATATAGAGTGTGTTGAAAAAATTTCTTGATGTTTTGAAGAAATGGAGTATTGGCTTGTAAAAATAGCTCTTTCGATTTCACGAAGGGCTTCTAATCTTTCATCAATATCTTCCTGTAACGCCTTGTCAAAATTATCCATCGTTATTAAAAGATTCATGATTGAAAAATTTCATTTGCCCGTCTTAGACGATTCTTAATTCTACTTTTACTATTAGAACCTGTCCCAGAATATTTTCTAAAGCTTGGATCAGCTTTCAATTCATCTATTTTTGAACGTAACAATTCAGGATTATTTTTATATTTTTCAATATTTTGAGCAACTCCAATTAATATGCCTTCAAAATCAACAGGAACAAAAAGATTTTTGTTACTTCTAAATACCTGCTTGTCACCCAAATCATGCACTAATTTAAGAGATTGCATGAAAATTTTTTCATAGAAATCATAATCAAACCCAAGGTTACTAACGGTTTTTTCCATAAATTTATTTAGAAAATTTTCCGTATTTTCATTGATACTGTCTGAATTATCATAAAAGGCAAAAAACTTTAAAATCAGTTCTTGATCATACAATTCATTAAGTTTACTAATGCTTAATTGAGTTAAATCTTTAAAATCTTGGTTTTGACTTATTTTTAAAAGCAGCTCATTTAATCGGGGACTGACTCCTCGATAAATCGCATTTCTTATCTCTTGAGGGGTCAGTTTTATACCGCCAGAATTAAGCCTTCTAAATAGCTCATACTTCATATTTATATTACTTTGTCCTCTCAAAATTTCAACTCTGCAAACAGCACGTTTTAGATTAATTTTTAAATTAGGTGGAAGACTATCGATATTAAACCCCTCCAAACTCTCAATCAAACCTCCCTGAACAAGTGTCCACTTGTTCCCAAATTTATTAGTTTCTGTAGAAATATCGATTTCTTCATCGTCATTTTCTATTTCTAACTCCAATGCTTCTTCTTGATATTTAATTTCTGATATGTTGCTATCTAGTTCACCAAAAAAACTAATGAAAGTAGCAACACGTTGTAATCCATCAACAAGTTCCCATATACCATCTTCATCCTCAGCCACAAATATTGGGGGAATTGGAATTGAGAGTAAAATAGACTCTATTAGAGCAGTTTTTTGCTTTGCTGACCACCGAAATAGTCTTTGATACTCAGGTCTAATTCTTAGTTCCCCATTTTTATAAACATTGATTAATTCACCAAAAGAAATATCAAGTCTATCAGATGAAAGTTTTGTTCTTCTATCTGAAACGGCTTCTTGAAGTAAACTGATTTTTTCTGCAATGTCTTCCATTTTAACTACCTTGCTTTAGGAGCTTCTTGTTTATATCATTGAATGACAGTCGAGCGAAGCAAACGAACTTGTGTTGTAAGTCTTACACTTTAAAATGATCGTACAACACAATTAACTTAATTGCAATCCTTGAAATTGCCTAAATTAAATATTGAATTTTTGGATTGCTTATTCTAAAACGGTGATTAACTTAGACGGCGATCGCCTTTAATTGTGATAACTTTAAAACGCGATCGCATCTAGTTTAATGAGTGGTTTGAACAGAATTAGAACTATTAAAAGACGTGGCCTATAGTATTCCCATAATATCCGTTTAAATACAGGATAAAAACTTAAAAACGAAAATACTTGATTAATCACATCAACGACTTGACACCTTTAAAGTTTCAACAATAGAAACTAATTCCCGTTCAAAGGCTACCTGCGCCCGATTAGTTTTTCCCCCTAAATATAATGGATTGACTACATTTTTGTTTTGAATTTCAGAATCTTCCTGTAATGCCCAAATCTGGGAATGGGAAACATAACTCATCATTACTCCTAACATCAATAAACCGAAGCCCGTATAGACAAAGGGAATGCCTGGATCAGCTTTAATTTGCAATCCCGTACTACCGATTAATTCATAGATTTTAAGCGTCACACCGTTTACATTAATACTACTCCCCTCGCGGACAGCATTATTTAAATTACCCTGTTGATCATACAGAATCATGGTTCCCTGTAGATCCTTGGTTAATAATGCAACACCTTCACTCAAATCGGTTTTAGTCGGAATCCAGGTTCCCCAAATCTTGCCGCCTCCTTCTGCTTTTAGGGGAGCCATTGGCAACTGAAAAATAGGACTGTTATTAATCTGGACTCGGACGGCTGAAATCCCCCAACTGGTTTGATAAAAAGTTACACCTTTATGACGCAAAGGTTCATTTACATGAATCGTTCTGCGGTCTAATTCCTTACCTTGATTGTCGATAACAGATAAATCGGAATAAAATTGATCAATCGCTCCCTTGGGAGTATAGTCAATCCAAAAACGGTTAACTTTAATTCCCCAATCCTTTGGCACATTACCCTTGGCGAGCGGGCCTGCTTCAATAATATTTTTGACTTGAAAACTATCTCCACTCTTCACCATTTCTTGCGCTAAAAATCCCGTTAAAGCTCCCCAAATTGCACCCCCTAAAATAATTAACATGGCGGCATGAACAACAATGGGGCCAATTCTGCCGATAATTCCTTTACGGGCATAGAGCATTTGTCCTTCTTGAAAAACTTTATAACCCTTTTGTTCTAATAAGGGTGTTAATTTTTCGAGAGGAATGGGATCTAAATTGATACTAAAGGCTAATTTTTTAAATTGCCTAGATTTACGATAAAATTGCCAACGTTGAGCGGCTTTGAGGGCAGGAAATTGACGGGTAAAGGTACAAACGGTTAAACTCGTACCGAATAAAACGAGAAGGGATAAAAACCACCAAGTACTATAAACATGGTTGAGGCCCAAGGCTAAAACGAGTTGCCAGTTTAAAAATCCAAATAAGGCAGGATCTTCGGGATAATTCGCTTGATAAAAGGATAGGGATTCGCCTTGCTCGATTATGGTTCCGCTAATACTGAAAAGCGCAATTAATAATAATAAAATAATTGCTAAACGTAAATCCGCGATCGCCTTAAGCACGGAACGCCAGGCTTGTTTCAGGGAAAGAAACCAAGAAGATTGGGGTGAAGAGTCAGAAAGGGTCATCGGTAAGCACGAATTCCAACAAATGGGGGACGTAACTTGACTTTAACATCTTCAATCAATGGATCATTGCTTGGGTCAAATTTTCCGTGACTAGGGCGATCGCGAAGTTCGTTTGGGTGAGTTCGATTCATCCAAGATTTGCAAAGGATTCCCAACGCAAGAATGGGCCACGTTTCCGATAAAATGCAAGTAATGACTTCATTGAGTGGCACTCTTGTATTTTCCCATGAAATATTTTTTCCGACTCGTAATTAGCCTGATGGCTTTCGTGCTGTTATTCTCACCCCTGCCCGCCCAGGCTGCCAGTTCTTCCTCTGTAACGGGAACTAGCTCAACCTTTGAAAATAGTACGATGGCGGGAAAAGATTTTACAGGACAGAATCTACAAACGGCTCAATTTACCAACGTCGATCTCAGCGACGCGAATTTCACTAAGACGGATTTGAGAGGCGCGGTTTTCAACGGTTCTACCCTCACCAACGCCAAGTTACAGGGAGCAGACCTCACCAACGGACTGAGTTATTTAAGTAGTTTTGAAAAAGCCGATCTGCGGGATGCGGTTTTCGCCGAAGCGATTATGCTCAGAACGTCATTTAAAGATGCCGATATTACGGGAGCCGATTTCAGTTTGGCGGTTTTAGATAATTTCCAAGTGATTCAGCTTTGTACAAAAGCAGATGGTGTGAATTCTAAAACGGGAGTTAGTACCCGCGAGTCCTTGGGCTGTTCTTAGTTTAATAAAGATAAAAATTCATGGAAAATCAACGAGTTGGGGTCATTGGTGGAGGTCAGTTAGCCTGGATGATGGCCCAAGAGGCTCCTGACCTCAATTTAGATTTGGTGATTCAAACTCCTTCCCCCGATGATCCCGCCGTTGCCTTGGCTTGCGATCGCGTTTTTGCGGCCATTGATGATGCATCCGCGACGGCAGAATTAGCCAAAACCTGTGGAGTAATTACCTTTGAAAATGAGTTTGTCGATCTAGACGCACTAAAAATTTTAGAAGATCAGGGCGTTTGTTTTCGCCCCAGTATCAGCACCTTGCAACCCTTATTAGATAAATACGACCAACGTTGCTATTTACAAAAAATTGGACTGCCTGTTCCTAGTTTTCAATCCTTTAATCTCTCCCAACCGCTTCCCTTTGAATATCCCTTTGTGTTGAAAGCTCGTCGTCATGGCTATGATGGTCAGGGAACTTCTGTCATTAAAGGCGCAGACGATTTAGCGAGACTTTCGCCCCAAATTCTGGGCAATAAATGGTTAATTGAAGAATTTATTCCCTTTGAACGGGAATTGGCGATCATGGCGGCTCGGAGTGTGACAGGAGAAATCGTTTTTTATCCCGTTGTCGAAACCCAACAAGTGAACCAAGTTTGCCATTGGGTGATGGTTCCCGCCTCTATTTCTTCAGATTTACAACGCAAAATTGAAGATTATACCCGTCTTTTATTAACGGAATTAAACGCGATCGGTATCTTTGGCATTGAATTCTTTTTAACGGCGAGCGGCGATGTGCTGATCAATGAAATCGCTCCCCGTACCCACAATTCTGGACACTATACCCTAGATGCCTGTAATATTTCTCAATTTGCGCTCCAACTCCAAGCCGTGACGGGACAATCTTTAAAACAACCTCTTTTGCAGTGTCAACAAGCTGTCATGGTCAATTTATTGGGCTACGAAAATGCCGAAGGGGATTATGCAGAAAAAAGAGCGAAACTTGCCGAAATTCCCCAGGCTTTTGTGCATTGGTACAACAAAACCGAATCCCGAATCGGTCGAAAATTGGGTCATGTGACGGTTTTAATAAATCATTTAGATCATCAAAATCAACGCCAAAATTTATTGTCAATTATTCAAAAAATTGAATTTATTTGGTACTCTACCCCAGAAGGCGATCGCGAAAATTCTAAACAACTTTAAAATCCTTACAAAACAAAGGTTTTAGGCATTAAGTTATGGTGCAATGTGACCTGCGGAATGGGGATTGCAAAACAAATTAATCCTTAATGAGAAATCTGGAAAATACCCCCAGAATTGGAAATTTAGGGAGTATTTCAACGGTCTAGTGAACTCTTACTTAAGAAACTGCTGATAATTCCTGATAGGTGGGAAAATCGATATAACCTTCAGGTTCGTAGGAATACCAGGTTGCCATATCAGAAATGGGATTGAGGGGCCAATTATGGGCAAAACGTTCGACTAAATCGGGATTACTGATGTAGGGACGACCAAAGGCAATGAGATCGGCGTTACCGTCTTTAATCGCGGTTTCTGCCATTGCTTGATCGTATCCACAATTTCCGATGAGAGTCTGCTGAAAAACTTCCCGAAATTCCGCTAGGGTCATCGGTGTTCCTAGCTTATGAAAACCAAAAGCTAATCCGTCCATGACGTGCAGATAGCCCAATTTGTAAGTATTAAGTTGTTGGGCATAGTAGAGAAAAGATTCGCGATAATCGGGAGAAGCCATGCCATTAAAAGTGCCATTGGGAGAAAGGCGAACCCCTACCCTTTGGGCATCCCAAACGGTCAAAACAGCTTCAGTAACTTCCTTGAGAAATTGGAAACGCTTTTCTTTGCTTCCGCCATAGCGATCGCTGCGTTCATTGCTTTTGGACTGGAGAAATTGATCAATCAGATAACCATTGGCTCCATGAATTTCTACCCCATCAAAGCCCGCTCTTTTTGCTCCCTCGGCGGCTTTACGGTAATCTTCCACAATGCCAGGAATTTCATCGGTTTCCAAGGCACGGGGGACTTCGTAGGGCATTTTACCAATGGGCGTGTGAATACCATCTCCCTGAATCGCGATCGCCGAAGGAGCCACAGGTAATTCACCATTGGGTTGAAAACTAGAATGGGAAGCCCGTCCCATGTGCCAGAGTTGCAGAAAAATATGTCCCCCCTTAGCGTGAATGGCTTCTACTACCTTTTTCCAGCCCTGAATTTGTTCTTCGTTATAAATCCCAGGGGAATTTAACCAACCGATCGCCTGGGTTGAAATCACCGTTGCTTCACTGATAATCAAGCCCGCCGAAGCCCGTTGACTATAGTAAGTGGCCATTAAATCATTGGGAATCCGACTTTCCCCCGCCCGCGATCGGGTTAGAGGAGCCAGGACAACACGGTTCGGTAAGGATAAATCGCCTAACTGGACAGGACTAAGTAAATGGGGAGAAATGGTTTGAGTCATAGTTGTGATCAGTTTTGATAATTGTTCAGTTAGCAGTAAACTTCTATGTGTTAGCTTATTTTTGAAGTTTTGACAAAAATACAACAGATTCCTTTTGGAGCAACAAAAAAATCTTCGTAGGGACATCATATATTATGTATGATATCCCTGTGCTCCATAGGATTTAACTATCAAACTGTTGTAAGATTAATTGACTTCACAAACAGATTCAAACATGACTCAAAAATTAGGGATTCTCTACGGGGTGAGTGTGGGAACGGGTGATCCCGAATTAATTACGGTTAAAGGTTTAAACTTATTACAAAATACGTCTATTATTGCCTTTCCTGCGGGGATTAATGCTCAGATAGGAGTTGCCGAAAAAATCATCGACCCCTGGTTAACAAAAAAACAGAAAAAATTACCCTTAAACTTTCCCTACGTTTTGGATGAAACGCAATTAGAAAAAGCTTGGCAAGTGGCGGCTGAAATAATTTGGCCCTATCTAGCACAAGGGGAAGACGTAGTTTTTGCCTGTGAAGGAGATGTGAGTTTTTATAGTACCTTTACCTATTTAGCTGAAACTTTAAAAAAGCAGCATCCAGAAGTTGAAATCATCAGGATTCCAGGCGTTTGTTCCCCAATGGCAGCCTCTGCGGCCTTGGGAATACCCTTAACCATTCGTCAACAACGGTTAGTTGTCTTACCCGCCCTTTACACCATTGAAGAATTAGAAAAAGTTTTAGATTGGGCAGAAGTGATTGTTTTAATGAAAGTGAGTTCGGTTTATCCAACGGTCTGGGAAATTTTACACAAGCGGGATTTATTAAAGAATGCTTGGATCGTTGAAAAAGCGACAACAAACGATGAAAAAATTTATCGAGATCTAGAAAATCATCCCCATCTCAAATTATCCTATTTTTCAATTTTAATTATTCAACTTTAATTGGAAATTTACAATGCAGACAACCACACAAACCGCGATCTCAGAATCAATCAAAAGTATTGATCAATCAGTTGTGCCATCTATAGCAATTCATATTTCCTTTGAAATGTTATTAACAACGATAGAAAGTCTACCACACCATCAACAATGGCAACTATATCAAACCCTTGGTACAAAGCTTGCCCCTATTTCAGCCGAAGCAAAAGCTATTTCTCGCCCATCAGATGAAGACGATCCTAGCAAATGGATTACAGTCATGGAAGCTCAAGAAGAAGTGGATGAAGAAGCTCTCGACGCTTGGTTAGAAACGGAAGGATATCCACAGAATAATGTATAAACTTGCCTTACTAAAAATACCTATTCAACTCACTAAGGTTTCCTTATTGGAATCATGGGGTGGATCTTGAGTCGGATTCATACTAGCCCTCTGTAACTTTGCTAAATGACGCTTGGCCGCAGACTCTTCTTGCTCAATATTAATTTGAATTTTGGGGCCTGAACTGGCTAATCGAACCACCATTCCATCAATGACAGTCACCTTTGTAATCGCCTGACCATTGAGGTAAGTGCCATTCGCCCCCACATTAATGGCTTCCCAGCCCGAAGCGCCCCGTCTAATTTCTAAGTGATGACGAGAAACCACGGCGCTATAAAGCACCACATGGTTATCGGCGGCTCGTCCAATTTTTACCACTGATTCAGTTTCAAATGTCCAATTTTGAACGGGAACCGCTTTTCCTGGCAACAATAACGTCAGAGTAATCACTGAGATTTCATTTTAAAAAACTTTGATTCTATTATAAACTGAGTTTCTACCCAATCTTATTTATGCAACTATTTGTGCAACAAGTTTATAAATTACTGGCTAGCTTAGATCTGAGATCCGTTTTTGATGAAAAAAGCACATTTTAGACTAGGATGAAGAATTAATGAGGTTTAATTTCAATTAAAGAGGAGTTAATGGGTCAAAAAGAGACTTTTCTCCTCTTTCGTGGATTTTTAACCTACCTAATCACCAATATTCTCGGTTACAGAACACCTGTACTCGCTAAACCGAGGACAATGCCCGCGCCTAGAATATGCCCAAAGCTCATGGTGGCTAAAAGTTCGGGTAAGCCGAAGGTTTTTTTCGAGGCTAACTGGGGAACGGGTAATCCCTTACCTTTTCCTGTGTTTTGGATGGCAAAATAGCCGATAATGACAGCGAAGAGATTGGCAAAACTCATGATAACTCCCACCGAGAGACTCCAATTGGCGGTAGTTGGGGCAATTTGAGCAAGTAACATCGACATGAAATTCTTTCTCCTAGAGTGGAATAAACGTTAATAACTTTTTTATAAACAAAGGAAATTATAGAAATCTCCTGACCCCTAAAGAGCAATTTGTTTGAATACTTAACATTTCGATGATTTTCATTACGATCTACTATGCGGATTAAAATTTGTGGCATTTGTCAACCTGAGCAGGGATACGCGATCGCGGAATTAGGAATCAAGACCTTGGGATTTATTTGTGTCCCAAGCTCGCCTCGTTATGTGACAGCAGAAAAAGCGCGACAAATTTTGGAGAAGTTACCGCCAGGCATTCAAACGATTGGGGTTTTTGCTGATGCGAGTTTAGAAACCATTGAACAAGTTGTTTTAGCCACAGGCTTTACGGGAATTCAGTTACACGGGAATGAGACGACCGAGTTTTGCCGAGAAATCAAACAAGCTTTACCCAATCGAGAAATTATCAAAGCATTACGCATTCAATCCGCCGAATCTCTCCAAAAGGCGATCGCTTATTATTCCGTCGTAGATGCGCTGTTACTGGATGCTTATCATCCCCAACAGTTGGGCGGAACGGGACAAACCCTACCCTGGGAAAGTTTAAAAAATTTTAAGCCCCCCTGTCCCTGGTTACTCGCAGGAGGATTGACTTCCGACAATGTCTTAACGGCTCTGAGTTATTTGCAACCCGATGGCATTGATCTCTCTAGTGGCGTAGAGCGATCGCCTGGAAACAAGGATTTAAATAAAATCTCGCAATTGATTAAAGTTCTGAAAAACCCTTGATTTTTGGGCAATTTCTAGCACTATTTCGAGGTTAAAAAAAGAATCAATCGTCAAGAATTAATGATAATAAACCAGACCTTAACCATCTCTTTACCAAGGCTTGCTAAGGTTTACTGTAAAATTAGATACGTTTAGAGACCCAAGAACATTGACTTTTTTTGTTGCTTTTATGCTTAATTTTATTTCCCGTCGTTTAAGAAACCCTAGTTATCGATTAGTTTCTTCCCTTTCTTTATTAACACTTACTCTTAGTCTGACGGCCTGTGGTGGTGGACAAAACGAAACAGCAACTACGGGTGATAGCCAAGCACCAACGGGCGATCAACCAGCCGCTACTGCCATCAAGGTAGATTTCAAAAATGATGTCGGACTAACGGGGGCTGGAGCCACATTCCCCGCTCCCCTTTATCAAAATTGGTTTGTACTGTTTAATCAAATGGTTCCCAAGGTTCAGGTCAACTATCAATCCGTTGGTAGTGGCGCAGGAGTTGAACAATTTACGAAAGGAACCGTTGACTTTGGCGCGAGTGACGTGGCCATGAAGGACGAAGAAATTGCCAAAGTGAGTAAGGGCGTATTAATGCTACCGATGACGGCGGGAAGTATCGTCATGGCTTACAATCTGCCTGGGGTAGAAGGTCTCAAAATTTCCCAAGCCAATTTGGTAGATATTCTCCTGGGTAAAATCACCAAATGGAATGACCCCAAATTAGTCGCAGATAACCCAGATTTAAAATTGCCTGATTCTTCGATCACCGTCGTTCACCGTTCCGATGGTAGTGGTACAACGGGAGTCTTTACCAAATATTTAAGTGCCATTAGCCCCGAATGGAAATCTTCTATTGGGGATGGTAAGAGTGTGCAATGGCCCACTGCCAAAGGGAAATTTATTGGCGGAAAAGGTAATGAGGGAGTCACCGCAGGGATTCAACAAAATGTCGGTGCGTTGGGTTATGTGGAATATGGTTATGCTAAAAATAATGGCTTAACGATGGCAAGTCTGCAAAATAAAGCAGGACAATTTATCGAGCCGAATGAAACGAGTGCGGCAGAAACCCTCGCAACAGTCGAACTTCCCACCAATTTACGGGCTTTTATTGTTAATCCTGATGGAGAAAAATCCTATCCCATTGTTACCTATACTTGGATGTTGATGTATCAAAAATATGATGATCCTGAAAAAGCGAAGGCAATCGAAGCGATGATTCAGTACGGCTTAACGGAAGGGCAAAAACAGAGCGCGGAACTGGGTTATATTCCCTTACCTGCCGTTGTGGTTGAGAAAGTTGCCGCCGCCGCCGATGCCATTAGCCCTGATTTCCAAATCTCGGTCAAGTAATTTAAATGAAATGTAGTGAATGTTACAATTTAAAGAATATTCACTACTCGTCTAGCTGACTTGTTTTTTGCAACTCAATCAAACCAGAAAACCCTAAAAACTTGCATGACTTCCTCCAGTGTTTCGACCTCCAATCCCATTAAATCCCGTTCTAAAACGGAAAAAAACCTAGAATCGGGTTTTCGTTGGCTGACCTTGGGTTTTGCGATCGCGATCGGACTGATTTTATTGTCGATTGCCTTAGTTGTCTTTATTGAATCCATCCCAGCGATCGGTCAATCTGGATTAGGGTTTCTCTTTTCGACTGAATGGGATCCTGTCAAAAATGTCTATGGAGCCTTGCCTGTTATCTCTGGAACCTTGGTGAGTGCATTGCTTTCTTTGCTGATTGCCGTTCCGTTGGGTTTAGGAACTGCGATTTTTTTGAGTGAGGATTTTATTCCGCTCAATATCCGCACAGTTTTGATTTTTTTGGTGGAGTTATTAGCGGCGATTCCCAGTGTGGTTTATGGATTATGGGGGATTTTTGTCTTGATTCCCATCCTGAAACCCTTTGGAGTTTGGTTAAATGCTAACTTTGGTTGGTTTCCTTTGTTTGGTAGTGTGCCTGTGGGGCCTGGGATGTTACCTGCTGGGGTAATTTTAGCGGTGATGATTCTGCCCATTATTACCGCGATCGCCCGTGACTCTCTAGCAACTCTGCCGCCTGAATTGCGCCAAGCATCCTTGGGATTAGGAGCAACTCGCTGGGAAACAATTTTCCGAGTGTTAGTTCCTGCGGCGTTTTCAGGAATTGTCGGAGGAATTATGTTAGCGTTAGGGAGGGCGATGGGAGAGACGATGGCCGTCACCATGATTATCGGAAATTCTAATAAACTGAGTGCTTCGATTCTCGATCCTGCTAATACGATCGCATCTTTGTTGGCTAATCAATTTGCAGAAGCATCGGGAATGCAAGTTTCAGCCCTGATGTATGCGGGTTTGGTGTTAATGGTCTTAACGCTAGTGGTGAATGTTTTAGCTGAATTAATTGTTAATAAAGTCAAAGCTAAATACAGTTAATCATTGATAATTAAATCAGAAGGAATGGTTGTTTATTCTGGATTAGTGATTGAAAGTTAAAAAAATCAGAAATTTGTAAAACTTTAAAATCCAACATGATTTTATGCGTCATCAAGAAAACACGACCGATTCTCAAAACCTCGGTTCTCAACTCAAAAAGAAATCCTTTAACCCGCGATCATTATTTGGCATAATTATGACGGTTTTAGCGGGAACCTGTATTGTTATTACCCTAATTCCCCTCTTTGCGGTCTTAAGCTACGTTATTTCCCAGGGTATCAATTATTTTAACCTAGACCTATTAACCAAGTTACCCCCGCCCCCTGGACTCAAAGGCGGTGGTGTGGGCAATGCCCTGATTGGTACATTAATTGTGGTCGGTTTAGCCACAGCGATCGCGGTTCCCATTGGAATTTTAGCGGCGATTTATTTATCGGAATTTAGTAATAATAATCAAATTGCCCGTTGGGTTAGATTTGCCACCAATATTTTGAGCGGTGTTCCCTCAATTATTTCAGGAATTTTTGCCTTTGGTTTATTAGTGGGTAGTGGGCTAATTGGATTTTCGGCGATCGCGGGGGCCGTTTCCCTGGCCGTATTAATGTTACCGACCATTATCAGGACGACGGACGAAGCCTTACAGATTGTTCCCCAGGAGATTCGTTGGGCCGCCCTGGGAGTCGGAGCCTATAACTACCAATCCGTTTTATTTATTGTTTTACCCGCCGCTCTGCCTTCGATTTTAACAGGAGTCACCCTCGCGATCGCCCGTGCTGCTGGAGAAACCGCGCCTTTAATTTTCACCGCTTTATTTTCCAATTTCTGGCCCAATAGCTTAGATAAACCGATCGCCACCCTTTCGGTTCTAGTTTACAATTTTGCCACTGTTCCTTTTAAACCCCAACAACAATTAGCTTGGGCAGGTTCTTTAATCTTGGTATTTTTAGTATTGATATCTAGCGTTTCTGCTCGTTTAGCAACCCGTAGAAAAGTTTATTAGATATTTCTTTAAAACTATCAATAACTTTAATTTTTAATTAACTCAGTATTCGGATTTTATATGTACGACATGATGGAAACCATTCAAGAAACACAAACTGTTTTAAAAGCAGAAAATATAGATATTTACTACGGAAATTATCGAGCCGTCCGCGATGTTTCCCTGAGTATTCCCCGCAATCAAGTTACGGCTTTTATTGGCCCTTCGGGTTGCGGAAAAAGTACCATCCTCCGATGTTTTAATCGATTAAATGATTTGATTCATGGATTTCGTTTAACAGGAAAAATTTCCTATCATAGTCAAAATTTATATGATAGTGATGTGGATGCTGTTGAGGTCAGAAAACATATCGGCATGGTTTTCCAAAAACCCAATCCCTTTCCTAAAACAATTTTTGATAATGTCGCCTATGGTGCCAGGGTTAATAAATTTAAAGGTGATTTAGAAGAATTAGTGGAAACTTCTCTCCGCCGTGCGGCCCTTTGGGATGAAGTCAAAGATAAACTACAAGCCAGTGGTTTTTCTCTTTCTGGTGGTCAACAACAACGCCTTTGTATTGCCCGTGCGATCGCCATGCAACCCGAAGTTTTATTAATGGATGAACCTTGCTCTGCATTAGACCCTATTTCTACCCTAAAAGTTGAAGAATTAATGCACGAACTCAAGGAAAAATACACCATTATTATCGTCACCCACAATATGCAACAGGCCACCAGGGTCGCCGATGTAACGGGATTTTTTAACGCAGAAGTCACAGGAAAAGGCAGTAAAGTGGGTTATTTAGTCGAATTTGAAAGAACTGAAAATATTTTTGGCAATCCCCAACAACAGGAAACGAGAGATTATGTCAGTGGTCGATTTGGTTAAAGGGTTAAGTTTTTTTGTACTTTAAATTAATTAATTAAACAGAGAGAATTAAAAAAATGACAGTCGCAAATGATGTAATTACCGAAGCCGTTTTACGAGCTAAAAACGTCAATGTTTACTATGGTTCCCACCTAGCGGTCAAAGAAGTTTCGATTGATATTCCCGAACGCCAGGTTGTTGCTTTTATTGGCCCGTCTGGTTGTGGAAAAAGCACCATGTTGCGCTGTTTTAATCGCATGAATGATTTGGTTTCCAGTGCCAGAATTGAAGGACAAATTACCTTTAGAGGAAGAGATATCTACGCCGCCCAGGTTGATCCTGTTAGTCTACGAAGTTCCATCGGCATGGTGTTTCAAAAAGCAAATCCTTTTCCTAAATCGATTTACGAAAATATTTCTTTTGGAGCTAAATTAAATGGCTACAAAGGTGATATGGATGAATTAGTGGAAAATTCCCTCAAAAAAGCCGTCCTCTGGGATGAGGTCAAAGATAAACTCAAACAAAGTGGTTTAGCTCTTTCAGGCGGTCAACAACAACGGCTCTGTATTGCCCGCGCGATCGCGATTCAGCCCCAGGTTATTCTCATGGATGAACCCTGTTCTGCCCTAGACCCGATTTCTACCCTCAAAGTCGAAGAATTAATCCACGAATTGAAACAGCAATACACGATTATTATCGTTACCCATAATATGCAACAAGCCTCACGGGTTTCGGATATGACTGCTTTTTATAATGCAGAAGCAACTTCAAAAGGGGCAAAGGTGGGATATTTAGTGGAGTATGACCGCACTGAAAAAGTGTTTCAAGATCCTGCCCAGCAAATCACCAAGGATTATGTCAGTGGACGGTTTGGTTAAATTCAATAATGAGTTTCTCTTTCGCATTACTTTTTGACGGGATTGATCATTCGACCTGTTGAATTAAAGTTTTAAAGTCATTATTTTCCTTGGAATAAAGAGGAGTAAAGATGATGATTTTCTTTGCTCAAATTATCATTATAAGAAATAACTCAATCTAGTTTCGCTAAATTGATGATTAAGTTGAATTGACCTGTTTTTCTAGGGATTTAGCGATCGCATTTTTAAATCGCATTTTTAAATCATATTTTTTAAAAAGAGTTCATCCTATTGGGCGAATTGTTTGAAGAGGGGATTCTGTTAGGTTAAAGATAGGCCAGCTTGAAGAATCTAGGGGCTTTGAATCCCATGCTAACCACCTCCTCCACTTCTATTAAATTATTTAAACCTATCCAATCTTCCCTATTATGGGTCGTCATGGCGAGTTTTAGCCTATTGAATTTAGGCATGATCGCCCAAGCAGCCACTCATGTCGGATTGGATTCTTCGTTGCAGAATACTCAAACCGTTACAGAAATTTCCCTAGCTCAAAAGCCGCAATTTTTTCCCCTCAAAGATGGAACCTATCTCTATGGCCAGTCACCCCAACGTGAACAATTAGGGCAGGAATATCTAGTCTTTAAAGTGAATGAAGGAAAAGTCACAGGAGCGTTTTATCAACCCCGCTCTGAATATAGTTGCTTTTCGGGCGAATTAACCCCCAGCCAACTTAGCCTATCGATTCGTGATCCCTACGACAATAGTGTGTCTCCCTACGCGATCGCCTTGAAACCCCAGGCTCCTGTGGCAGGTAATGCTCAAAATCTGGGCAATATGACCTTGGACGACTACTATGCCTTGGGAAAATTAAGTGCCAATGACCAGCGCATACTCAAGGATTGTATTAATCATTAATATTTTCGCCAGATTTGGGCCAGTTGAGAGAATAGCAGATTAAAATCTATCCAGGCTATTTTTGATAAAAATAGGAATTAGTCCTGAAATAAAGCCTGTTTTATCTTGTTATTCCTGTGCGATCGCTGCTCTTTTTTTCGCTCAACTCCATGCTAAATAAAAACACAATCTTCGCTGTCTTACTAATCTTTTTGCCCATTTCCATTGCAGGTCATTATTTAGAATGGGGTGAAACCCAGGTCTTTATTACCGCAGCCCTCGCCATTATTCCCCTCGCCGCCTTTATGGGTTTGGCCACAGAAGAAATTGCCGTCGTCGTTGGCCCCAATTTGGGCGGACTGTTGAACGCAACCTTTGGTAATGCTACCGAATTAATTATTGCCCTGGTTGCCCTAAAAGGAGGATTAATCGATGTGGTCAAAGCCACTCTGACGGGTTCGATTATCGGGAATTTACTGCTGGTGATGGGGTTTGCAATGTTACTAGGCGGATTGCGCTATAAAGAACAGGTATTTCAGTCTTCGGCCGCAGGTATGAATGCTTCGGTCATGAATTTAGCGGTTATTTCAATTTTATTGCCGACTGCGGTGGAATACACTTCAACGGGGATTGGACAAGACAGCATTCAAAAATTATCCGTCGCTGTGGCAGTGGTTTTAATTATCGTTTACGGGCTTTCTTTGTTGTTTTCGATGAAAACCCATGCCTATCTTTACGATGTGGGCATCGCGGAACAAGAGGAAGATCCCGAAGAATCGGAGCATTCGGAAAAGAAACCGAAACTCTGGCTCTGGGTCACGGTTTTATTAGTCGTTACCCTGGGAGTCGCGATCGCCTCTGAATTATTAGTAGATTCCTTGGAAGTGGCTACCGAAAATCTGGGCTTAAGTTCCCTCTTTACAGGGGTAATTTTGTTACCGATTATTGGCAATGCCGCCGAACACGCCACCGCCGTTACCGTTGCCATGAAGAACAAAATGGATTTATCCGTCTCAGTAGTCATGGGATCAAGTTTACAAATTGCCTTTTTTGTTGCTCCCGTATTGGTGATAGCAGGTTGGTTTATGGGGCAACCGATGGATTTAGATTTCAATCCCTTTGAACTAGTGGCAGTGGTGGTGGCAGTCTTAATTGTTAACTCCATCAGTAATGATGGTCGCTCGAACTGGCTAGAGGGAACCCTCTTGTTGGCAACCTATACCATTATTGGTTTGGCCTTTTTCTTCCACCCTGTCCTCGAAACCGCGCGATCAGCATTGTAGATTAAAGTTCCCCAAAAAATCACTCAACCTCTTTTGTGGTCAGGGCATTGTGCCTGTCCATAATCATTAGAATTGAAAGAATTGCCCCAGTTTTCATCGAGAATGGGAGTAATGATTCATTAAAATAGGATTTGACTTGAATGTTGGCGTTTTTTCTGGTGTTACAGGGGAATTCACGGTAGATTCTCGATGAATACGAATTTTTTCGAGTCGTGGCCCCTGAACGGTAACAACAGTAAAGGTTAAATTGCCGTAGGTTAAGCTTTCATTTTGGGTCGGAATTTTTTGCCATTGATAGAGTAAAAATCCGCCGAGAGTCTGATAATCATCGGCAAAGGGCAAGTCTAATCCTAAAATTTCGTTTAATTCCGTCAAGTTCATTTGGGCTTCGACGATAACGGTTTCATCGTCAATTCTTTCTAGCACAACGACATCTTCATTTTCATCATTTTCATCGTGACTAGATTCGCCTAAAATTTCTTCTACCAAATCCTCTAGGGTAATCAGTCCAGAAGTTCTGCCAAATTCATCGACGACCATTACGGTTTTGAGATGCGATCGCTGCATCATGGTTAACAAATCGCTGAGGGGGGTAGATTCTGGAACAAAGCGGACAGGTTTAACCCAGGCTTCAATGGGAGTTTCTGGGTTTAATTGACCTGTACTTAGGGGGATGGCTAAATCTTTAAAATCAATGATGCCCAAAATATCATCCAGGGATTCTCCCGTCACGGGATAACGAGAATGACCATCGATCGCAACTTTTTGCAGGAGTTCAGAAAAAGTGATGGTCTCAGAAATGCTAGACAGTTGATGGCGGGGAACCATAATTTCTGTCGCTGACACAGACCCAAATTTGAACATATTATTGAGAATAGTCCGCTCAGAGGAATCTAATCCACTCGATTCGCCTTCTGTGGCAATAATTAGTTGTAATTCTTCGGGAGTAATGCGGCTATACCAACTGGTGCGGTCAATGGTAACGCCTCCTAATTTTAATAATGTCTTGGTAGATTCGTCTAAAAGCCAGATGAAGGGATGGGCAATGGTCGCGATCACATTAATAATGGGGCCAAGACTGCGGGAAAATTGTTCTGCATGGAGAAGCGCGAGGGACTTGGGGCATAATTCCCCCAAAACAATCTGACTATAAATAATTAGGAAAAAAGCTAGGGGAAGGGCAATGACGTTGGTCAAAAAGAAATGATAGGCGGGATTAACGTCAAACTGGGTTAATAAATACTGGGCAACATCAGCAACGATTTTTTGACTGATCCACCCCAAACCGACACTGACGAGGGAAATTCCCAATTGGGTCGTAGCTAACAGTCGGTCTAGTCGTTTTTGGAGTGATTTCACTCTCCTGGCGGGAAGATCTCCTTCATCCACTAATTGATTAATCCGCGATCGCCGCACTGTAACGATGGCAAACTCAGCCGTGACAAAAAACGCATTGATCCCAATGAAAAGGAAAACGAAAAACAGTCGCCCAACCAAGTCGTTCATTATTGTCAGTTAAAAATGTTGCAGTTACAGGAGACTAGGCTATCGGTACATCGATAAACCGCCAGATTAATAGAATTTAGGTTATCTAGCTGTATCCTGCGACTCATTACCGTTCCCCCCTACCTGCTAAAAAAAGACATCAGGGAAAACAGATAATTAATCATTATAAGGCTATCTCTAGTTCTAGGATTTTTGACTCCTTATTGGGGATGATTTTTGAGAAAAAAAGCCCGCACCGCGATCGCCGTTGAGATCGCCTATCAGAGAAAAACTTAGACTAAGTGGTACTTGCCTTCCGTTTCAGGATTTTCTACCTTGGGCAGTCCCATACTGTAATTCAAAACACGACAGTTGAGATTGTAGCTAATTTCTCCTGTCTGGAGGAGTTTCTGGATAAAATGCTCTAAATCCGAGCCAATGCGACGTAAATTATACTCACTCAATTCATCGCCATTGTAGGATTCCACCAAGTCATCAAACTGACGATATACCTTATGGAGCGCATCCTCACTCCAATTAAACTCATTGTCTGGGTCAATATCCAGGGTCAGGACTTTATCACTTGGAACCAGTTCACTGCCATGAATTTCCGCAGTAAAGATATGAACGTGACGAGTGGTGGATTTAACAAGCATGATGGCAAAAAATGGTTCAACAGAAACACTAAAGATTATAGCGATTTTCCTGAACATTGCAGAATGATCTTGTAATTTGTCGGGAATAGTCCTTTTTTATCCGCAAAAAACACTATCAAGCGCAGGAGACACCCTTAGAAATTTATCTAAATTTACTTAAACTCCCCGGGTAGGATTCGAACCTACGACCAATCGGTTAACAGCCGACCGCTCTACCACTGAGCTACCGAGGATTGCTCATGACAGTTATTCATCATAGCAATACATTGGCGAATTTTGCAAGCTTTTTATTAAAAAAAATTTAGGATGCCCCCTGAGCCTTGAGATTTAGGGACAGATTTCTTCTCCTAAACGGCGATCGCCCTATGATTGAAAGGAGTAGGCGTTCAAAAAATCACCCGTTATGAGTCAATTTTTCCCCTGCCCCTACTTAAATAGCCATGTTGAACTGACGGAGGAGCGTGAGCAACACATTATTGAAACTCATCCGAAAACTCTACCAGATTATTATAAGCCAATTGATTGAAACCATTGGCAATCCTGATCAGGTTCGACAAAGTAATTTAGACAGTTCCGCTTTATTATTTTCTAAATGGTTTAATAGCATTCGCTCAGGTCGCTATTTTATTGTAGTAATTGTTACTGATGCGTTGGTACAACGTCATTGGATTATTACTGCTTATACTGCCCGTAAACTGGCTGGAGGCAATCAAAAATGAATTCCAAATTGATTATTCGATATGACAAGATTGGCGACATTCTTTATGTTGATCAATGTTCTCCCTATCCCGAACAGGAGTCTGAAGAAATTGGCGACGAAATTATTGCCCGACTCAATCCTGATGACGGAAATATCGAAAATTTAGAAATTTTATTTTTTTCTAAACGATTAGGCAATGGTTCAGCCTGATTAAAGGCAGAAAGGATTACTGGGCAAAGGATTAGAGAAACAAAGAAGCAAATATAAGCTTGGAAGTAATGGTTATAACTTTACAGGGGTGTTAAGGGTAATAATACTATAAATAAATCGGTAAAAAAAGGAGAGAGAGTATGTCAATCCAAAAGATAAAGCCAATCCAAGAGTTTAATGATTCTATATTTTGCAATGGGAAAGAAAAAGAATTATTTAAACGAGACTGTCCTCATTGTCACAGCGAGGAAGTGAAAATTCATTCTCATTACAAAACGAAAAATAATGGAGAGAGAAAAATATTTATCTGTCAAAAATGTGAGTCACTATATTCAGAAACGTATAATAC
>QBMS01000071.1 GCA_003249095.1 Snowella sp. | reverse complement strand
GGGATTAATCGGGGGAATAAGAACCTATAATCTCAATAATCAAGAACAAGAGTTCTTTGTAGAATTTGTTGATCACAGAAAAAAGCACAGGTTATTTATTTTTCATTCCTTAACACCATTATCATTTAATCTGTTGGGTTGCGTTCCTTAAACCAAGCAACAATTACTAATTTATAAATCAGGCTTTTTTACAGTTGAACTAGATAAATCTTGAGACTTTTTAATAAATTTCTCATCAAAGGTATAAAACTCTAAACAATGATGACTAGACGCTAAATGAAAAGCATCAGCAAAATCAAGTCCATTTTCATACTATTCAATAACTTGTAAAATTAACCTTTCATTAGTCAAATAAACATTCGGTAAACCCAAAATTTTTCTAAAAGCCTGACAAATTTCAACAGTCTTAAACTTGTAGGCAAATCGCAAAATCCATTCAGTTTCTAAAACTACGGTGTCAGCAATAAAAATATTTTTATTCTGGAATACTTTTAAGCTTTTTTGATATTGCTCCTCATCATCTCTCGTCATTAATCTAACAATAATATTTGTATCAATAGCGATCATTGATTCCATGATTTTTGTATCCCTTGAGCAATTGCTTGATCCATTTCTTCAATAGTTTTTACCTTCCCCTGATAGTTTAAACAACCCGCAACTTCATCCAATCTAGTTTCTGAGAAAATTTTCTTAGGCTTTAATAAAATTCCATCCCCCATATTAATTATTATTAATTCTTGACCCTCTTCCCAATGCTCTCTTAGCGATTGAGGAACAGTCACTTGACCTTGATTAGATAATTTTGTAGTTTTTATTGTGAGAATATTAAAAAAGTTTGCCTATTTGAGTTTAACATAAACTGATCAGTGCGATCGCCATTGTTGTGGGGGGCGTTACTGAACGCGCCTTTTTGTTTTTAATTACCAAGCCGATCAATCTCTTTATCTGGCTAAAGATCAAGGACGCGATCGCGTGAGTATTCACTTGGAATAACTTTTTAAAAGATGCGACAAATTCCTCTAAAATTAGTCTTGATCATTCGTTTTGTTCTGCAAGTTGTGGGCGCGGTTGGACTTGTTGGCTATTTGTCCTATCGCAGTGGGCAAAACGCCGTAAAGAATTTGGCGCATCAGGTAATGAATCAGGCCAATGATCGCATCCGCGATCGCCTCGATCTGGTTCTGCAAGAACAACAAAAAGCATTGGCATTTAATATCCAGTCCATTGAGCAGGGGATACTGAAAATAAATAAACCCGAAACTATTAGGCAACATCTATGGCAACAAATTAACTCCTCCCTATTTTTGGTTAATAGTTTTATCGCCAATGATCAAGGGGAAGAAGTTTACTATCTTCGTTTTTTTAGCCCTGAAGTTATTAAACAAGCGGAAAAATTAACGGGAGAAACTCTACAACCAGGAATGATCGCTCTAGGAACCGTTACCCTGAGTCACCCAAACCAACGGGTTTATTCCCTAGTAGATCGTCAAGGCAGGGCCAGAAAAACCATTTACACGATGCCTGTAGATCCCCGTACAACGCCTTGGTATCTGTCCGCGAAAAATAAGACTCAACCAAGCTGGTCACCCATTTTTCCTTATCGTGCCATTCCCACCCTCGGTATTAGCATGGGCATTTCTGTTTATAATACAGAGAAAAAACAACGGTTTATATTAGCAAACTCAGTAGCTTTGGCAGATTTAGGAACCTTTTTAAAACAGCTTTATTTTTCACCCTCTGGACAAGCCTTTATTCTGGAACCTTCGGGGAATTTAGTCGCAATTTCTACCTTAAAATTACCTTTTATTCGCCAACCTCTCAAACCGCCCACCCGTTTAGCGGCAACCCAAAGCCAAGACCTTGTTACTCAGGCGATCGCCTTTGATTCAAACTGTTCTGTAAAGATGCGATCGCTTCCTAGATAAACTAAAAACTAACCTAGTCAAACCCGAAATCCAAGATGAATTATCGGCAAACTTCTCTTAAAAACTTGATCATCGGCTCAACCATTTTGTCGTTGTTGAACATTTTTCCCCAAAGTAACCCTGTTTCCGCATTACCAATAGCTCAACCCAAGCCAATCTCCGAATTTTCCCAGATCAGTATTCGAGGCATCGCCCCCATTCTAGTCGGAATGACTGTTTCAGAAGCAATGCGGGCTTCTGGACAAAAATTAATCAATCAAGGAGAAAGTGGCGGTGGGCCCTCCTGTCGATATTACAAAATCAAAGGGGTCAAAGGCATTGCTTTTATGGTGACCAATGGACGCATTGCCAGGGTTGACGTTACTGATAATTCAAAAATCACAACTTTGAGTGGTGCGAAAATTGGAGATAGTGAAAGTAAGATTAAATCCCTCTATCCCAATCAAATTAAGGTAGAAGCCCATGAATATGATCCCAAAGGACACTATTTGATCTTTGTCCCTAAAGATAGCCAGGATAAAAATTACCGCATTATTTTTGAAACCGATGGAAAAAAAGTCACTCGTTGGCGATCGGGTAAACTACCAGAGGTGCAATTTATCGAAGGCTGTGCCTGAGTCAAAAACTTTCATCCCTATTAGAAGGAATTAATTTCGACAATCTTCGCAAAAGTAAATCAAGAAAACTAAAATATTATTTTTATCCTTCAATGAGGGCAATTATCTCATCTGTTAGCTCATAAAGTTCATAGACTAATTGATTAATTTGTTTGTCGATTACTTTAATCTGCTGCTGGATAATTTTTTTAGAACTAGGAACATTTTCTTGATTAATCTGTTGATGTAACCTTAGCATTTGTTCGACTAACTGAACCATTAAATCATGTTGTTGTCTCTGAAAATTCTGACTAAGATCTAAGCAAGGCACAGGAATATTTTCTAAAGTATTAGTATTTATTTTAGGAAATACTGCCCTATCTAAATTAATATTTTTACTCTTAATATAAACAGCAAAAGTCTTAGAAAGAATAATTCCTAAAAAGAAACGGCAATCTAAACCCGAATCTTTATTCCAATTTGGTTTTAAGGTAATTATATCAGTGTTACAAATGAAAGTATCTTCAAGATAAGTTCCTTCTATATGTGTCTTAGAAATAATTCTATGTAGTATTAGGCGACGACCTTGAAAAATAGCTAGATCTCTCGGAGCCGCTAAGTTTTCACCATACTTTATATAACTTTTTTCCCATTTTATACAATATCTTTTTAAATCTCTAGCCCTCAATAAAGGATAAAACGTATTATCAATTTGGTATGTAGAATGATAAATTTTCGTGTTCATCATCTGGCGATCTTGAGGTGGCTTTCCTTTACCTTCCTCATAAGCTTTCATTCCAAACTTGAAAATAAAATAATCTTTTAATGGGTTTAATTTTTTTCTCCCTTTTAATTCAAAAGACTGAGAAAAAGTCACTAAAATATCATTATCTTGACTAGAAACAGGCAGTAAGTTTTGATAACTCCAATTTTCATCTCTAACACAAATAAGTCTTTCTGAAATACTTTTAATAGAACGATCAAGAGATTTAATTAAAGATTGTTTAGGAAAAATTGGAAATTCAGGACGTTGTGCAATTAGGATTAAAGTGTCAACGGTTGCATCAAAAAATATTTTATATACATTAACTAATTCAATAACAGAATTTTCTAAAAATAAAAAACGTCTAAGTTTTTGATCGGATTTAGTAGATAACCAATAGTTAGGAATAATCATTCCCATATAGCCATTCGGTCTTAAAAAATTAATACTTTTTTCTAAAAATAAACTATAGGTATTAATTTGATAATCTACAGTTTTAAAGTTAAGATAAAAATAATTTTTATCTAATTCTGATAATAAGTTATCTCTAGATTGAATATAAGGGGGATTGCCGATAATAACATCAAAACCTCCCCGTTTTATAATATTAGGGAAACTGCTCTCCCAATCAAACACATTCACTCGATATATTTCGTCTTCACTAAGTAAATTAAGTTGAACATTCTCATAATAGTCAGAAGCAATTAAAGAATTACCACATTTAATATTATGATCTAAATCAGGTAACGCACGTTCCTTAAATAACGTCAATTGTCGAGTAACTGTTTCCTGAGATTCTCCTTCTAAAACTTTTAATAACAAAGATAACTTACTCGTTTCTACTGCTTGCTGATCAATATCTACCCCATAGACATGAGCTAATAAAATACGTTTTTTTTCTTGAGAGGTCAAACGATATTCTCCTCCCATTGTTTGATAAATTAATTTTTTGTATTTTTTCTGATTTTTGAGATATTCCGTTAAATACCAATCCAACAAAAATTGATAAGCAACAATTAAAAAAGATCCAGAACCACAGGAAGGATCAAGAACACTCAGATCTTTGATATCTTCAGGCTTTTTCTCTTCTAAATATCGACCAATAGTATGTTTAACAATATAATCCACAATATAACTCGGAGTATAATAAACGCCTCCTGCTTTCCTCACTTCTGGTTTATCTTCTACTACTGCTTGACGACTCGATAAACGAATCACTTTTCCTAAAAATTGTTCATAGACTTGTCCTAAAATTTCGACAGGAATAACCGAAAATTCATAGGGACTTTCAGGAGGATATAATTTACGAATAATGGCAATTAATGGCGGATCTTCAATGTTTAAACCTAAGGTAAAATTATCTTGTTCCTCTCTACCTTTTTCAGATTGAAAATGAAATAATCCCGAATTATAACGATAATCTGCTTTTAAAAATAATCGTCCCAATTCTTGATATAAATTATTGCTTTTTAATAAATCTAATAATTGTCCATAGGATTCAATTCCTCGATCTTCACAAATTCTGAGGAAAATCATCCGATTTATTGTCATTTGTACCGCAAAATTCAATTCTCGTTGTTTAATTTGGGGATTTCGCCAAGCAATATTTGTCGCTAAATTTTCTCGCCATCTTTCAATCTCTGATAAAAATGCCTTATCAACCGTAATTCTAGTCTTGATTTTCTTTTCTGCAAATTGCTCTAAAGAACCTTGTAAAACCGCTTCTTTGGAAAACAGACCGTATATTTCGTTCCATTTTTTTTCATAATCTACATATCTAAAATACTTTACTCTTGCGTGAGAAGCAGAATCATTTTTATCAGGCATAATGCGGCAGTCATACACCGCAAACTCTTCAAAATCAGTGAGAATACTAACTGATAAGTTTGCAGACCAACCATAACGGCGCAATTGAAATGCTGCATTAATATTTGTTCCTACATTCACAGAGGGTTTCTTTGCCTCAACAAAAAACTTCCGCACTCCACCGATTCGGAAACTATAATCGGGAGCTTTGGCTTTACGGCTATCTTGGATTTTGAGACTGTCTTCATGAACAACATCTTTGTATAAATCAGGAACCTGTTCACGATTACTCATATCCCAGCCTAATGCTTCAAAAAAAGGATTGATAAACTGAATTCTCGTTTCTGTTTCATTCAAAGCACCAGAACGATACAAATCAATCGATTGATGAAAATGTTGAACTAGTTGAATAATCAAGGCAGGGGTTTTTGTCATTGTATTAGCTAAAGTTTATTGTTTGTTAAAGATTTTTTGGCAAAAGTTAGGGAATTGGCAACGGTAAGAAAAAACTCCCGCCCAAGAGAGCGAGAGATTTAATAGTTGATAAATGAACTTCAGACAGAAATTAATCTAAGTCAGGCATAAACAAAGTAGGTTCGGTCTCACGGTCAATTCCTTTCTCAAAACCTGCTTCAGCCGCCCGCGCACGTCCAGCGTGCCACAGATGACCAATGAGGAAAAAGAAACCTAAGACAAAGTGAGAGGTCGCCAACCAAGCACGGGGAGACACGTAGTTAAATGAGTTAACATCGGTGATAACGCCACCCACAGAGTTCAAAGAACCTAAAGGTGCATGGGTCATGTACTCAGCCGCACGACGAACTTGCCAAGGCTGAATGTCATTGCGGAGTTTGTCTAAATCCAAACCATTGGGTCCACGGAGAGGCTCTAACCAAGGGCCACGGAAATCCCAAAAACGCATGGTTTCACCACCGAAGATGATTTCTCCTGTAGGCGATCGCATCAAGTATTTACCCAAACCAGTGGGGCCTTGAGCAGAAGCAATATTGGCTCCTAACCGTTGGTCACGCACCAAGAAGGTAAAAGCTTGAGACTGGGAAGCTTCCATCCCCGTAGGGCCATAGAATTCACTAGGATAAGCCGTGTTATTAAACCAGACATAAACAGAAGCAATAAAGCCCATCAAGGACAACGCCCCTAAACTGTAGGAAAGATAGGCTTCACCCGACCAAATCAAAGCACGACGCGCCCAACCAAAGGGTTTGGTCAAAATATGCCAAACACCACCAAAGATACAAATCAAGCCGATCCAGATGTGACCGCCGATGATATCTTCCATGTTGTTTACACTGATGATCCAACCTTCCCCACCAAAGGGAGCTTTGACCAAATAACCAAAGATGATCGCAGGATTCAGGGTTGGATTGGAGATGACGCGGACATCACCACCACCAGGAGCCCAGGTGTCATAAACGCCACCAAAGAACATAGCCTTGAATACCAACAGCAATGCGCCACATCCTAAAAGAATGAGGTGATAACCGATGATATTGGTCATTTGGTTTTTGTCTTTCCAGTCATAACCAAAAAAGCTGGAATATTCTTCCAACACTTCAGGGCCTCTCAGGGCGTGGTAAATACCACCAAGTCCTAAGACCGCAGAAGAGATTAAATGCAGTACACCAACGACGAAGAAGGGGAAGGTATCGGTAATTTCGCCACCCGCTCCAACACCCCAGCCGAGGGTTGCAACGTGGGGCAGAAGAATTAATCCCTGTTCGTACATGGGTTTTTCGGGAATGAGGTGGGCGACTTCAAATAAAGTCATGGCACCTGCCCAAAAGACAATCAAACCAGCATGGGCAACGTGAGCACCGAGGAGTTTACCAGATAGGTTGATCAGACGGGCATTACCCGACCACCAAGCAAATCCAGTTGACTCGATATCACGACCGCCACCAAGGGGAGCATTAGAGAGCGTTACCACGGGGGAGAACCTCCTCAGGGAAAATAAAGTTTTCGTGGGGTTGATCCTGCGGAGCCATCCAAGCTCGCATTCCTTCATTTAACAAAATGTTTTTGGTATAGAAGGTTTCAAATTCGGGATCTTCAGCAGCCCGTAATTCTTGGGATACAAAGTCATAGGCACGTAGGTTTAAAGCTAAACCAACGATACCAATGGAACTCATCCATAGGCCCGTGACAGGCACAAATAACATGAAAAAGTGTAACCAACGTTTGTTGGAGAAAGCAATCCCGAAAATCTGTGACCAGAAACGGTTAGCTGTCACCATCGAGTAGGTTTCTTCCGCTTGAGTGGGTTCAAATGCACGGAAGGTATTGGCTTGATCGCTGTCTTCAAAAAGAGTGTTTTCTACGGTCGCACCATGAATGGCACAAAGTAGCGCACCGCCGAGAATACCCGCAACTCCCATCATGTGGAAGGGATTCAATGTCCAGTTGTGGAATCCTTGTAAAAACAGGATGAAACGGAAGATTCCTGCTACCCCAAAGCTAGGAGCAAAGAACCAACTGGATTGTCCCAAGGGGTACATCAAAAAGACACTGACAAATACGGCGATGGGGCCAGAAAAGGCGATCGCGTTGTAGGGACGAATGCCGACTAAACGGGAAATTTCAAACTGACGGAGCATAAAGCCAATCAATCCAAACGCACCGTGAAGAGCGACAAAGGGCCATAAACCACCGATTTGGAACCAACGGGTTAAATTTCCCTGAGCTTCGGGCCCCCAAAGGAACAGGAGGGAGTGACCGAAGGCATCGGCGGGAGAAGAAACCGCAACGGTTAAAAAGTTAGCACCTTCGAGGTAGGAACTGGCTAAACCGTGAGTGTACCAAGAGGTCACAAAGGTCGTGCCTGTTAACCAACCACCGAGGGCCATGAAAGCGCAGGGGAATAGGAGTAACCCTGACCAACCGATAAAAACGAAACGATCGCGCTTTAGCCAGTCATCCAGGGCATCAAACCAACCTTGTTCTACTGGGGCGCGTCCGACTGCAATCGTCATAAATTCAATTCCTCTTGCTGAACAAAAAAATCAAGGGCAAGATTTCTTAGGGGGTTTGCTGTGTTTTGCGTTAATGATCCCATTGTCTTATAAGACGAGACCCTTGAAAACTGGCTCAGATAAACTCAACGAGTGTTCTAAACGCGAGAATAATAGCCCCAAATCCTATCTAAAGAAGCTAGACAGAACTTTTAACATTGTTTTAACCTATCACAAGTCAGAAAAAATCCCAACTTGTCAGAGATACCCAGCCATGCTGATAATCTCTACTGTAATCATTTTTAGCAAAAAATTTACAATCTGACATATTTTTCTCATAAAGCACTCCTCCCTCGATCGCTGGATCATTTTCACAATAAAGGCTTTGACCTTCATTGAAGACTCTGTGTTAACCCCGCCAAGGTTCTGTCACTTGATTCATTATCAAAACAGAAGCAATGCGATCACCTAATTCAGGAAAACTTCAGAATTTTCGAGCTAATTTAAGAGCCATTCCTTGATCCGTTGCAAACTTTTCCAGTTAGGTTTACGAGTTAATCCGTCTTCAATATTATCTGCCACCGTTTGATAAATTTCCTTGTCAAAGGACATAATTTGAGCCGCTAGTTCAACGTGGGGACGAACACCCGCCGTTTTCGTTTCTAACATGGCGATCGCTAAATTTACCCGTGCTTGGGGATGGGTTTTATCAACCTTAATACTTTTTTGGGCGGCTTTGAGGGCGGCTTCGGGCTTATCCGTGAGCAAATAAAGCCAGGCTAAACACGACCAGACGGTGGGATTTCTGGGGGCTTGATCGGCAATTTCTTTAAATAAAGGAATTAAGCTCGCGGCATCTTCTCCGTCCTGATAGCGTTTTAATCCTTTTTCAAATTCAGCTTCTAGGGAATCGGTCAATTCAATCGTTTCAGTCATGGAAAATTTTTAAAAAGTCAATAAACAAAATAGGACAGCGTATTTATCTCTGTCCCCTTCTTTAAAATACTGTATTAGGCGATCGCCTTAAACACCAAAGGATTTGCCACAGCCACAGGTTTGATTGGCGTTGGGATTAGTAAATTGGAAGCCGCCCCCAATCATGGCGTTGCTGTAGTCGAGAACTAGACCGTAGAGATACAGTAAACTTTTGCGATCGCAGATGATTTTGAAACCATCGTAATCAAAAACATCATCATGCTCTGTCATTTGGCTAATATCTTCAAAATCCATCATATAGGACATTCCCGAACAGCCGCCTTGACGGACTCCCACCCGCAAACAAAGGTCTTTTCCCTGTTGTTGACGTAACATGAGGACGTGTTTGAGGGCTGAATCGGTCAGTTGGATTCCTTTGGATAGGGTTGCAGTAGCTTGGGTCATGATCTGGGCTTTCTCCTAGCGAAGTAATAAAAAAACTGGAAAATGGCGTTCTTTAAGCCGCTTAATCAAGTAGGGGCGATATATTTATTTTTAGTGAAGCATCCCTATTTTAACGTTCTTTTGGGATAAACGGGAGGGGAATTGGTTCGGTGGTTAGGCGATCGCGGTAACAACTGTATTCGGTTGATGCGATTGCAGAGTTATTAAAAAATTAGATTTCATCTCCCTCTATAATGGCTATTTCTTGAGGCTCAGTGATGCCATATAGTTGATAGACTAATTGATTAATTTGTTTTTCCGTTGCGCTAATTTGATTTTGAAGCATTTTTCGAGAGGGGGAAATTTTCTCTTGTTGAAGCTCTTGATGAAGTGTAAGCATCTGATGGACAAGTCCAATAATTTTATCCTGACAAGCGTAATCGGATTCTGATTGAGGAATATAAATTGGGATTTTATCTAAGTATTGTGTCCAGAAACGAACGTACCCTCCTCTCAAAAAAGTACCAATTGACAATAAAAATTTGAAAAGCAATTTTGAATTTAACAGTCCAAGAATATATGGTAAAGAGAGATCGGAGTTATTCGTATTTAAAATAATTCCATAGCCTGTTTTATAAAAATGACCTTGATGATCTAGGGTAAAAGAAGAAACGTTATTATAATCAGGTACAATTATCTTACTTTTTTGAAAAATAGTCATACTTTTGGGATAAGCAAAACCATACCAAACTTTATCTTTGAATTTCCCCTTTTCTCTTGCTTCTAATTGAGGTTTATTTTCTAAAAAATATTCCATTGTAAGAGGAAATTTATTGATCAACTCTTCCTCTTTTAATAGTTGACAAGCTTCGTCAGAAATAAGGTAAGGACAAATTAAATAAGATGTCGTTGCAGGCAAAGAATATCGGCGAATTTGCTTGCCTCTGAGAAAAGCTTTGGTCAACTCCAATTCAATTCTAACACTTTTATTTAAGGATTTTGAATGACCAATAACATAATTATTTTCAATAACACAATTCTCCAATACAAAAACTTCATCCGCACTAGTTTGAGTTCCAACAAATATATCTGCTAAGTTACCTAGAAATTCAGTATTTTGTTTTGATTTATTAATTATATTGTGAACTCTACTACCTTGGAAATTCCATGCTTGTGCATCAATTTCTAAAGAAGAAAATTCTTTAATATCACTGCTTTTATAATCATTAGACCATTCTTTGACGTTTTTAATATTGTTAAATTGAAATTTTTCTAAAGAATTTTTAACAAGGAATAATAAACAAGTATAAGTTGTTATTTTCTCAAATATTTGTTGCTCTCCAAAATAAGTAATCTCCCTTAAATAATTATTCTTGGAAATTATATTTCTAATAGATTCTCCATATTGAGCATTAAAAAATTTGTGCGGAAGAATAAAGGCTAGATTTCCTCGATCTTTTAATAATGCTAATCCTTTTTCTATAAAGATAACATAAATATCATAATTTCCTTTATTAGCAGAGTGATAATATTGCTTGTAAAAATCAGCTTCAAGAGAAGCCCATTTTTTTAGAAGTTGAATACGAACATAAGGAGGATTACCTATAATGACATCAAAACCCCCTGATTGCATTATCTTGGGAAAGCTTGCTTGCCAATCAAAAATATTTACACGATATCTAGTCTCTTCATCTAATAAACTCAGCTGATTATTTTGATAAAAATCTCCATCTATCAAGGAATTACCACATTGAATATTATTGTCTAAATCAGGTAAAGCTCTCTCCTTAAAAAGATCTAATTGTTTAGTTAACATTTCTCCTGATTCCCCTTCTAAAACTTTTAAAAGCAAGGATAATTTTGTCATTTCTACTGCTTGCTGATCAATGTCTACTCCATAAATATGATCTAACAAAATACGCTTTTTTTCAGCCGATTTTAATTTCCATCGATTATTATTAATTTGATAAAGCTTTTTACGATATTTTTTAATATTATTGCTATATTGATCTAAATACCAATCTAAGAGATATTGATAAGCAACAAGTAAGAAAGAACCTGAACCACAAGATGGATCAAGAACAGTAAGATCTTTAACTTTTTCTGGAGTCTTTTCTGCTAAAGCTGATCCGATAGTTTGCTTGACAATATAATCGACAATGTATGTTGGAGTATAGTAAACTCCACCCGATTTTCTGACTTCGGGCTTATCTTCAACAATGACTTGCTGTCTAGGTGATAGGCGAATAACTTTTCCTAAAAATTGCTCATAGACTTGCCCTAAAATTTCTACGGGAATGATCGAAAATTCGTAGGGACTTTCAGGTGGATAAAGCTTTTGAATAATCGTTTTTAAAGTGAAATCATCAATCTCCAGTTGAAGGGTAAAATCATCAGGTGCTTCTCGTCCTTTTTCTAATTTAAAATGGAAAAGTCCTGAATTATAACGGTCATTTGCTGTAACAAATAGTCTTCCTAGTTCTTGATAAATATTTTTTCTTTGGAGTAGCTCTAACAGTTGCTCATATCGGTCAATGCCGCGATCTTCACAAATTCGCAGAAAAACCAGACGATTAATAGTCATTTGCACGGCAAAATTTAATTCCCGTTGCTTAATTTGGGGATTTCTAAAAGCGATGTTGGTTGCTAAATTTTCTCGCCAGACTTCAATTTCTTGTAAAAATGCCTTATCAACAGGAATTCCTACTTTAATTTTTTCTTCTATAAATTGATTAAGAGATCCCTTTAAAATAGCTTCCTTAGAAAAAAGTTGATAGATTTCATCCCATTTTTCAACATAGTCTGTATATTTGTAATATTTAATTCTCGCCTGATTTGCTGAATCTGTTGCCCCAGGCATAATACGACAATCATAGATTGATAATTCTTCAAAGTCGGTTAAAATACTGATGGGTAATTTAGCTGACCAACCATAACGTCTGAGTTGAAAAGCTGCGTTGATATCTTTACCCACATTGACAGACGGTTTCTTTGCTTCTACAAAAAATTGACGTTTATTACCAATTTGAAAACTATAATCAGGAGCTTTGGGTTTTTTACTACCGACGATCTTTAATCTGTCTTCGTGAATGACTTCTTGCTCTACTAAAGATAGATTTTTTTTGTTACTAACATCCCAACCTAATGCTTCAAAAAAAGGGTCAATAAATTGAATCCGTGTCTGGGTTTCATTGATTTGACCTGTTTGATGCAATTCTATTTGTTGCTGAAAAGCGGCGACTAAATTAACAATCTCTAAGGGGGCTGTCATAGGAGATCGGGTTATTGGGTGTTGGACAATAATTTGAAGTTAACATACAAAAGAAAAAATGCGATCACCTACATCGCCTGAATCACTTAAAAATCAATGATCATGGTGATGGGGAACGGGATCATAACCGCCTGGATGAAAGGGGTGACAGCGTAAAATTCGCTTAATCGCCATCCAACTTCCTCGCATCGCCCCAAACCTTTCTACCGCATCTAGGGCATATTGGGAACAAGTCGGCTGAAAACGACAGGAAGGCGGGAAAAGTGGAGATATTAAGAGACGATAGACTCGAATCAGTCCGATCAATAAAAATTTCATTATATATTGACCCTAAGAATTGAGCCAAGTATTGAAGAAGGTAAGGATATCCACCTAATTTTAAATCATCAAAGTTGCTAAGATCAGGGGAAATAGGATATCTAGCTTACCAATCTTAATCAAAATAATTATGCGTCGATTCCTGAGTATTTTGCTCGTCTTTCTGTTGAGCGTAACGACTGTCGCCTGTGGCGGTGGAGCTAATCAGACTCAATCTGTTAATACTGCCCCAAAAATTGAAAATCGAATCAGTAGTGGACGTTATCCTGTCCAGCAAGCGACTTTTGATGATAGTGATGGGGTTTATACCCTGATGCTACTCAATACGCCTGCGGGAACGCCTCCGACCTATCAAACGGATAAACTGCAAATGGCCCGTCTCACCGATGAAGATATCAAAAAGGGTGAAAAAACCTATGTGCAGATTAATGGTGATCAAGCGGAAATGTATTTGACCGAAGATTTTCAGATTGCCTACGTTCATAATGTCACTGAAACCAAGGAAAATCCGCAAACAGGCCAGCGAGAAAATGTCGTTGTTCGCCAAGAATCTAGTTTCTGGTCTCCTTTTGCAGGGGCTTTGGCGGGTCAAGCGTTGGGTAGTTTACTGTTCAGACCCCAATACTACGTTCCTCCTGCTTTTTCGGGGGGCCCTTTGACGGGTTATGGCGGATACGGCAGAAGTTATGGCCAAGCGGTGGATACCTATCGCAGTCGTTATAATTCGGCTCCTGCGGTGGAGAAAAATCGTCAAACCCTGAGAACGACAGGTAATTTACGTAAATATCCTTCTTCTAGTAATAAAGCTGTCCGCAAGCCTTCCTACGATGCGTCAAAGTCCAGTGGTTCGGGTTTTGGCTCTAGTCGCCTCAAATCTTCTGGCTCTTCTGGGTATTCTGGTACTCGTGCAAAAAGTCGGAGTAGTTTTGGTAGTAGTTCGGGAATGCGATCGCGCAGTGGCGGTCGTCGCCGTTAAAGTTTTTAATCTCTAGGATTTAAATGCTAAAAATAAAAGCGATCGCTTCTTAATTTCCTCTAGACTTTAGGTGATCGCTTTATTATTAATTATAAAAAATATGATTGATCAAGGGTTTCAGGCTTTTTTAGCAGGATTTCATCCTCAGGAAATTTTACGGAATGCGTTGGTCTGGATTGATAGTCTCGGCTCTTGGGGCGCGATCGCCTTTATTGTGATTTATATTCTGGCAACGGTTGCTTTTTTGCCTGGCTCGATTCTGACCCTGGGCGCGGGGGTGGTTTTTGGAGTCTTTTTCGGGTCGGTTTATGTGTTTATCGGGGCAACCCTGGGCGCGATCGCCGCTTTTTTGGTGGGACGTTATTTAGCCAGGCATTGGATTGCCCAAAAAATTGCAGGAAATCAAAAATTTAAAGCAATCGATCAAGCCGTTGGGCAAGAAGGGTTTAAAATTGTGCTATTAACCCGTCTTTCTCCTATTTTTCCCTTTTTCTTACTGAATTATGCCTACGGAATCACAGGCGTTTCTCTCAAGGATTACGCGATCGCCTCGGTGGGGATGATTCCTGGAACCATTACCTTTGTTTACATCGGCTCTCTAGCGGGGAATTTAGCTACATTGGGAACCCAGACCCCGACGGTAAACCCTGCCCTGGAATGGACAATTCGCATTATAGGTTTTATGGCAACCCTTGCCGTTACCCTCTATGTCACCAAATTAGCTCGCAAAGCCTTGAATGCAGCCGTTTTTGACCCTAAAAATCATTAATCAAGAGTTGTTTAACCATGACAAATTCAGCCGTTGAAGCCGTGACCGTCCTACCGATGGATGAATACAATCAGGAATTGGTCGCCTCGGTGCATCCTTCCGATTGGGTCAACCCCGAACCCAAAGATTATTATGATTTGGTGGTCATCGGGGCAGGAACGGCGGGATTAGTTGTCGCCGCGGGAGCGGCAGGGCTAGGGATTGGTTTAAGGGTTGCTTTAGTTGAAAAAAAGCTTTTAGGGGGTGATTGTCTTAATTTTGGGTGTGTTCCGTCTAAATGTCTAATCCGTTCTGGTCGTGTGTTAGGTGAAGTGAGTCGGGCGAAAAATCTGGGTATTACTATTTCTGACGTAATCGTTGATTTTTCCCGTGTGATGGAACGGATGCGAAAAGTGCGATCGCGCATTAGTGATCATGATTCGGTTCAACGGTTTCAATCTTTGGGGATTGACGTTTTTCTAGGAGAAGCTCGTTTTTTAGACAATAAGGCGATCGCGGTAGAAGAAAAAATTTTGAATTATAAAAAAGCGGTTATTGCCACAGGAGCAAGGGCCTTACATCCGACTATTTCGGGTTTAGAAGACGCGGGATTTTTGACCAATGAAACAGTCTTTTCCCTTACCGAACTTCCTCAACGTTTTGCGATTATTGGTGGTGGGCCGATTGGTTGCGAATTAGCTCAAACTTTTCAGCGTTTAGATTCCCAGATTATTCTCTTTCATAACCACTCTCATTTGTTAAATAAAGAAGATCAAGATGCGGCCGAAATTATTCAAAATACTTTCATCAAAGAAGGCATTCAGTTAATCCTTGAATCTCAAATTGAGAGTGTTGAAAAAACTTCTGAAGGAAAAATTATTCATTATACTCATCAGGGCAAATCAGACTTTATAATTGTTGATGAAATTTTAGTGGGAACAGGGCGATCGCCGAATGTCGAGGGTCTAAATTTAGAAGCTGTTGGAGTCGATTATAATCAACGGGTCGGCATTAAGGTCAATGATTATCTCCAGACCACAAATCCTAAAATTTATTCAGCAGGCGATGTCTGCATGAACTGGAAATTTACCCATGCCGCCGATGCCGCCGCCCGTATTGTGATTAAAAATATTTTCTTTTCTCCCTTGGGTTGGGGACGTTCTAAACTCAGCGATTTAGTTATGCCCTGGGTGACTTATACCGATCCTGAAATTGCCCACGTCGGACTCTCTGCTGTCGATGCCGAGACAAAAGGTTTAGAGATTAATACGATTAAAATTCCCTTTGAAACCGTAGATCGCGCCATAATAGACGGAGAAACCGAGGGTTTTGTTAAAATTTTGCATAAAAAAGGGTCAGATGAAATTTTAGGGGCAACCATTGTCGCGTCCCATGCAGGGGAAATGATCTCAGAGATCACAACCGCGATCGCGAATAAAATCGGTTTAAGTCAACTTTCGAGCGTAATCCATCCCTATCCCACCCAAGCAGACGCGATTAAAAAAGCGGCGGATGCCTATCGTCGGACATTATTAACACCAAAGGCTAAAACGTTTTTGAATTTATTGGCTAAATTTTCAAGATGGTTTTCTTAAATTTAAAAAGTATTATTAACGCAATATTAGGAAAGGAGCAATCACAGAATACAGCATTTATAAGATTCACTGTCATCTAATAAGCTTTATTCTATTTCAATAATTCGATCTCTATTCCAAATATAATCAGCAATTTTTGCCACCAGTTCAGTTCTTTCATCTATTTCTTGTATTCCAAATTTATGATAGGGCTTAAAATCAAAATTATGCTGGTTAATAAAATCTTTAAAGCCCATTTCATGAACATAGGGTAATTCGCAAAGACTACTTGCAAAGAAATTTGAACTAATGTAAAAATATTTTTTCTCTATAAAAGGCTTATCTTGAATCGATTTATTTGTTCCTGACTTAATTAAAACCAACGCGCCGATTTTATTCCTATATGAATTAAAATTATCCTCTCCATAATAATCTTCAGCATACCTTTCATGATTATCTTCAACAATATGTTCAACATCATTTTTTTCCATAAACCAATAGATAAATGTTTCTTTTTTTCGGTAGAGCCTTTTTCGATAAATTCAGATATACGAGGAAGAATATACTTAATTCCTCTCTTAGTATATCTGTTTAATCTTAGATTTTTTATGCCAGTCTTATTTTCCTGTTCTTTACTTAAAATTTGTAACTTACTACTATCAATTTTTTTAACAAGATAGTTCTTAAGAGTCGTAAAATTCATGTCACGAATATCAATTGTTAGCTTAATAAAGTCCTTAATATCACCAGACCCAAATTTTTTCCATTTGCGTAACGGCTTACAATCAAGATATCAATATACTTGGATACAATCCTCAATTTTCTCGATACTTCATCTTCATCATCGTTCAATCTTATTGCTGACAACAGAATTATAGGTTGCCATGAAAAAACAGCTTCGTCATTACCGCTGTTCTATCAGAGGTGGATTGTTTTCTTTAAATTCAAACCCTGAATCCCTTGATGAGTAAGCGATCACTAACTCCTTTTATGATAAAAACTCAGAATTTGAGTTTCTGTTAGTTACTAGCCACTTGAATACTTACCCTGAAAGAAATCTAGCGTTTAAACAAGGTAACGGTTTTCCATGATTGATAGAACAGCTCTAAATTGGATGAGAGAGAACTCAGTTCATGCGGATTTTGCACAATTGTCATTGTTAAGCCATTAGCATTTGAAATGATCTGAAGATTGCTTTCTACTGTGGAAAAAATTGAAACTGGTTAGATCATACGATCAATTAATTGGCGACGTTTTTGCTCAAATTCATATTCCGAGACCAGACCTTCTGCTCGCAATTGCTCCAATTCTCGTAGGGCTTCGGCCACGGCTCGCACCTGAGGCGGTTGAAAAGGATTATTAAAACGACGACTCGTTGGTGATAAATTATTCAAATTGAATTGCTGTTGAAATTCTTCTTCCCCCTGCACCAAATACCAAACCGCATCGATCGCGCTCGCAATACGGGGAATCGGTGTATTCCAGAGCAACAGATAAATCACGCCCCAGAGCGGTTGTCCTAGATAAAATTTTTGTAGTCCCGCAATGGGCCAGGGGAGAACTGTGGCTAAAAGAGCTAATATGATCGCCGTGCGCCGACTTTTAGGCAAATTTAATAACTTTTCTAGGGCTAACATATTTTTTTTTAATAATAATCCAAGCAGTAGACGCGATCGCCTGATCCTTCATGACCGCTTTTAACCTCTGAGGTTCCAATGGGTTAACTGCGATCGCCCGATGGGATACGGAAAACCGTATTGTGTCTGAGGTTCTACTATTTTAGAATACAAATGAACAAACCCTAAATTAAAATATTATTAACTAAAGTCTCCAAAAGAGAGAGAGAAACTACTATGAGTTTTTTCGATTCAGAAGTCGTCCAACAAGAAGCCAAACAACTCTTTGAAGATTATCAATCCCTAACTCAGCTTGGGAGTGGGTATGGTAAATTTGATCGAGAAGGAAAAATCATGTTCATCGACAAAATGGAAGAACTGATGGAACGCTACAAAATTTTTATGAAGCGTTTTGAATTGTCTGAAGATTTTATGGCAAAAATGACTGTTGAACAGCTGAAAACCCAACTAGGTCAATTTGGGATAACTCCCCAACAAATGTTTGACCAAATGCACACAACCCTAGAAAGAATGAAGTCAGAAATTAGTTATTAAACGAAGTCTTAAAGAAATTAGTAATGATTAAAACCTTAAAAAATAAAAATTAGTAACTAAATGATATATGACTTTGCTATTGTTGGTGGGGGAATTGTTGGCCTAGCAACGGGTTTATTTGTCGGCAAAAGATTTCCGTCAGCCCACATAATTATTCTAGAAAAAGAAAATCAACTAGCCTTTCATCAAACGGGACATAATAGTGGGGTGATCCATTCTGGCGTTTACTATAAACCTGGCAGTTTTAAGGCCAAGTTTACCAGGGCAGGTAATCAATCAATGGTTGAATTTTGTCAGACCCATGATCTCCCCTATGATGTTTGTGGTAAAGTCATTGTTGCAACCCAAGAAAAAGAATTGCCCCGTCTCGAAAATCTCTTTAAACGAGGGCTTGAAAATAATTTATCTGTTACCAAGCTCAACCCCGAAGAAGTTAGGGAAATTGAACCCCATGTAAATTGTTTGGGGGGAATTAGGGTTCCAACGGCGGGAATTGTTAATTATAAAAAAGTTTGTCAAAAATATGGGGAATTGATCCAGTTGCAAGGGGGAGAAATTCGCTTAAATACTCAAGTTACTAATATTATTAAAACGAATCAGGGCTACACCTTAGAAACGAATCAAGCCCCAGTAAACACTAAGCTTATGATTAACTGCGCGGGCTTACAAAGCGATCGCGTTGCACAGTTGGGGGGCGTAAATCCTGAAGCTAAAATTGTCCCTTTTCGGGGTGAATATTACGAATTAAAACCAGAGAAAAGGTACTTAGTCAAAAATCTAATTTATCCTGTTCCTAACCCCGACTTTCCCTTTCTAGGCGTTCATTTTACCCGCATGATTGATGGTAGTATCCACGCTGGCCCCAATGCAGTTCTGAGTCTTAAACGAGAAGGTTACGGAAAAACGGATTTTGATTTCAAAGATTTTACTGATGTCATTACCTATCCAGGTTTTTGGAAATTAGCGGCAAAACACGCCGATGAAGGAATTCAGGAAATTATTCGCTCCTTTAGTAAGGCCGCTTTTGTTCGCAGTTTACAACAGTTAATTCCTGAAGTAACGGCCGATGATATTATTCCTAATCCCGCAGGTATTCGCGCCCAAGCTTTAAAAAATAATGGTCAATTAGTGGAAGATTTCCTAATTATTGAAGATGATAAGGCTATGCACGTTTGTAATGCTCCTTCTCCTGCGGCAACCGCTTCTTTAGAAATTGGTCAGGCGATCGCCTCAAAAATTCCTGATTCTGTCGTTTGATAATTTCGATGAAAATTCTATTTATTCACCAAAATTTTCCTGGTCAATTTAAACATTTGGCTCCTGCCTTAGCCACCCAAGGCCATGAAGTTTTTGCCCTCACCACTAGGCAAGAATCTCCAAGGGAGTGGCAGGGAGTTAAATTAATCTCCTACCGTCCTAATCGCAGTAGTACGCCCAATATTCATCCTTGGCTGATTGATTTTGAAACGAAAACGATTCGTGCTGAAGCTGTTTTTTATCGGGCAAAACAACTCAAAGGGGAAGGATTAAATCCCGATCTCATTATTTCTAATCCAGGATGGGGAGAAAGCTTATTTGTTAAAGAAGTTTGGCCCCAGGCAAAACTAGCCATTTATTGTGAATTCTTTTATCAAGTAGAAGGCGGTGATGTGGGTTTTGATCCCGAATTTCCCCAAGAAGAAGATACCATTGCTTGTCGGTTACGGTTAAAAAATCTCAACAATCTCTTGCATTTTGAAGTGGCTGATGCGGGTCTTTCTCCAACCCAATGGCAGGCGAATTCTTTTCCTTCTGCTTTTCATCAACGTATTACGGTGATCCATGATGGAATTGATACCCAGGTACTTTCTCCTAATCCTGATGTTAGTCTCACTCTCAATCATCAACTGACCCTAACTCGTGCTGATGAAATTATTACGTTTGTTAATCGCAATCTAGAACCCTATCGTGGCTACCATAGTTTTATGAGGGCATTGCCAGAGATTTTGGCACGACGACCTCAAGCTAAGGTTCTCATTGTGGGGGGAAATGAGGTGAGTTATGGTGCGCCACCATCAAGTAATTTATCCTGGCGTGATATTTTTTTGAACGAAGCGAAGGAAAAAATTCTTCCCGAAGATTTAGCTCGGATTTATTTTTTAGGACGTATTCCCTATCATCATTTTGTTTCTCTGTTGCAACTTTCAACGGTTCATGTTTATCTAACTTATCCCTTTGTTTTATCTTGGAGTTTACTAGAAGCGATGAGTTGTGGTTGCGCGATCGCGGCCAGTGATACGGCTCCTGTGCGCGAAGTTATTCATGATAAAAAGACGGGAAGGCTCGTTGATTTTTTTGATTATCAGGATATTGCTGAACAGGTTTGTCATTTGTTAGCTCACCCAGAAGAACGAGAATTTCTAGGCAAGGCTGCGCGTCAAATGGCTTTAGAAAGATATGATTTAAAAACGATTTGTTTGCCCCAACAGTTAGGATGGTTAGCAGATTTGGGGATTGTCTAGTTTGTAGGCACTGGTTCAGTCTAATTATTAGAATGAAATCCTTACAAGACAAGGACTTAAC
>QBMS01000070.1 GCA_003249095.1 Snowella sp. | reverse complement strand
GTTAAGTCCTTGTCTTGTAAGGATTTCATTCTAATAATTAGACTGAACCAGTGCCAACGATTACAAACCCAAGATATTTTTGAGTTACCGATCGCGGCTCAATTACAAATCGCGAGTTAGGCGATCGCGCTCTATATGTTAAATTGCCAATATTGGGTATCAAAAAAATTTCTCCCCTATCTTTAGCGTTTATCTTATCGAAACTATGTCAGTATTAGCGGCGATCGCGGTTTTAGCGGTATTAATCTTTGTCCATGAATTAGGTCACTTTGCAGCAGCGAGATTGCAGGGAATTTACGCCAACAAATTTTCAATGGGTTTTGGGCCAGTGTTGCTCAAATATCAGGGTTCTCAAACGGAATATGCCATTCGAGCCATTCCCCTGGGCGGTTTTGTCGGTTTTCCCGATGATGATCCTGATAGCGAGATTCCCCTGGATGATCCCAATTTAATGAGAAATCGTCCTATTCTCGATCGCGCGATCGTCATTAGTGCGGGGGTGATTGCTAATCTGATTTTTGCCTATTTTCTGTTAGTAGGTCAGGTTTCTACCGTCGGCGTGCAAGATTTACAACCTGGTTTAGTCATTCCCAAGGTGAATCCCAGTTCGGCGGCCATGAGCGCGGGTATCCAAGCAGGAGATATTGTTCTCAGCATTGATAATCAGCCCCTTGATGCCTATCCCGAAGCGACTAGTTTATTTATCGATAAAATCCAAAATTCTCCGAATATTCCCCTTCCCCTAGTCCTCAAACGGGGAGAAAAAACCTTAGATGTCACAATTACCGCGATCGCCAACGCAGAAGGAAAAGGCAAAATCGGAGTCGCCCTCTCCCCCAACGTCTCGGTGAAACACGCCCAAAGTATCGGAGAAGCCCTCAGTTATAGTGCCGATGCCTACGAACGGATTATCGTTTTAACGGTTCAGGGATTTTGGCAACTGATCAGTCATTTTTCCGAAAATGCTCAACAAGTCGCGGGGCCGATCAAAATTGTTGAATACGGTGCAAATATTGCTCGCAATGATATTAGCAATCTCTTCCAATTTGGCGCATTGATTAGCATTAACCTTGCTGTTATTAATATTCTTCCCTTACCCGCTCTAGATGGGGGTCAATTGGTTTTTCTACTGATTGAAGGAATACTGGGTAAACCGTTACCGAATAAAATTCAAGAAAATTTCATGCAAACAGGACTAGTTTTATTACTAGGCTTAGGAATTTTTCTTATTGTGCGCGATACGGTTAATTTAACCTTTTTCCAAGAATTACTCCATCAGGAATTGCGTTAATTAATGGCCAGCATGACTCGAAAATTAGCCAGTAAAAAACAACGGGCGTTAGAAGTTTTAGTGGTTCTGAAACGCCTCTATCCTGATGCGACCTGTAGTTTGAATTATGAAACGCCTGTGCAATTATTGGTCGCGACAATTCTTTCGGCTCAATGCACTGATGAACGGGTGAATAAAGTTACGCCTGCTTTGTTTTCCCGTTATCCCGATGCTCAAGCTCTGGCCTACTGCGATCGCGAAGAATTGGAAAAACTAGTTCATTCAACGGGATTTTATCGTAACAAGGCTAAAAATATCCAGGGAGCCTGTCAAAAAATCATGGAAGAATTTGGCGGTGAAGTTCCCCAACAAATGGAACAACTGCTGAGTCTTGCGGGGGTGGCTCGCAAAACTGCCAATGTGGTTTTGGCCCATGCTTTTGGGATTATTCAAGGAGTAACAGTCGATACCCACGTTAAACGGTTGAGTCAGCGTTTAGGTTTAACGAAAGAAACTGATCCTGTCAAAATTGAACGGGAATTAATGAAATTGTTACCCCAACCTGATTGGGAAAATTTCTCGATTAGTATTATTTATCATGGTCGGGCGGTGTGTAATGCACGGAAACCGATCTGTTCTGCCTGTGATCTGGCCCATGTTTGTCCTTCTGCCCATACTTTATTGAATGGGAAAGCTGGGAATTAATTGATCAATTTCGGTCATAATCTTGAGGGTTTGTTGTAGGGCAACGACGATTTTTTGATAGTGGATAATATCGTCGTCGGATAAAGCGCGATCGCTTTTTTTACGGTCTTTGAGCCATTTTTCTAGGACTTGGTAGCCGCCTATTTTAAATTCCCAAATTTGCTTAGAAATGTTTGCAAAATATTTTTTAGGATTAATATAAACTCGTTGCAGTTGATCGTTATGAATAACTTGACTGACTTGGTTATCGCCTTCGCCTTCATAGGTTGTTGTTAGTTGATTAAATTCATCGGATTTGAGTAAATGCAGATTAACTAATTGTTCGCCTTGGGTTGCTAGGTTATTAAATAGTTGATCATTTTTAGTGAGGGGAAGTCGGGGAAAGTCTATTTTGAGAAATTCGGCATAGCGTTGGCGATAGGTGGGGCTATGAAAGATTGCGTAGGCGTAATAAAATATTTTTTCGGGTGTGGGAGTGTAACCTAGTTTTTCTTTGATGGCAGTTAAAAATTCCTTTGATAAATTAGGACGCTTTTCTTCTTTTATCATCGCATCATCATCAGGATAAAGATACAATGGAAAAACATTAGAACCATCTTTAATTTCTACAAATAATGCTGGTGTTGGTATATTTGAAACAACTGCGTGTTGCCAACTATCCATTTTAGTTTGACGAACGATATTAAAACATAAATTATCTTTTGATAGAACGTGATTTATTAATTCACGTCTGGGACGATCCATTGCTACTGAACTAAAGTAACAAAATCTCCAATCAAAAGGACGATACAAACATTCAGTAATTTTATTTTTCCATTTTTTATCGGATGATAGTGATTGACGAACTTCATTAAGTTGCCAACTATGGCTATTTTTTAAATTATATTTTTCTGAATATTCTTGATCAGAAATTTTTTTATCACGCATCTCTGAAATTCTTTCTAAAATAGTATCTCTTTCAAAATCAATTGCAAAATTATCTCTATGAGTCTGAAAACCAAGTACGTTAACAGACATTATATCGGTGATTTTCCAACCCTTGTTATATTCTTCTAACAAGTTAGTATTTTGAGGAACAAAAAGATAAAAAGGTGAACTTGGGGTAAGTTCTTCCCATTTAACTGATTTAATATCTAACTCATTTAATAATTTATATTTTTGTTCACGATTTCCCCACAAAGAAGCATGATAAATTTTAATAGGATTATTTTGATTAGGTTCTTTTACAAAAATACCAATACTGACACCTTGTTGAATATCAAATACATTTTGATCAGGGCTTCCTGCTGGAGAAACTTCTTTTTTCTTAGAGTTTCCATGTAAATCAAGGATATAAATTTTGCTAAAACTTTGCATTAAACTTTGACGCATTCCCCGAAAGGTTGGATTATCTAAATATCCATGATTAGTTACAAAAGCTAAAATACCTGAATTAGTCTTATCAATTCTCCATTGTCCAAAACGAATAAATTTAACATAGTCATCCTGTAACCATTTAGAATTACGTTCATTTAATGGAACACCATCAATCTGATAATAATCTTTTACTAATGCTTCAATCCAACTATTTTTATTTTCTGAATGTCCTGAATAAGGGGGATTTCCCAAAACCACATAAATTGGTGTTTCATTTTTGATTTTCGCGGCTTGATTAGCTTCTTCTGCAATATATTGACCCAATAATACACCTGATTTGTGAATGCCTTCTTCCAAAGCATTAGTTAAATAAATGTTCAAGCGTTCATCAGTATCGAATTTATAACCCAAATTTTCTAGTAATAAACTTAGTTTTAAATGGGCAATAGTGTAAGGAGTCATTAATAACTCAAATCCATAAATACGATCTAATAATTGAGTATCCTTTAAAAACTTGCTCCATTTGTTAACACCGTACTTTTCAAAATTACGATAAACTTGTTTAATTACTTCATATAAAAAAGTTCCCGTTCCTGTTGCAGGATCAAGAATTGTTACCCGCCGATTTCCTAACCCAAACTGTAAATCAAAATCCTTATCTAAAATATCATTCACCGCTTGCACAATAAAAGAAACCACAGGTTCAGGTGTATAATAAACCCCCCTACTTTTCCGTAAAGAAGACTCATAGGCCGCCAAAAAAGTCTCATAAAAATGTACCACAGGATCTTGTCTTCGGGTTTCTTGAACAAACCTTTCTAAAACACTTCCCATATCAACTTTAATAAAAAGTTCTACTAACTCCTCAATTGTCCAGTGAATGTTACTAACAATATCTGTTTCAATGACCGTATTAAATAAACCTTGAAGAAAAGGAATTTTATTACTAATAAAACGGCTCGCGGTTTTGCGACTAAATAACTCTTGACCAGGATTTTGAGCATGACCCACTCTTGCCGTAAATAAACCATAGGCAATGGTTTGGGCGTACATATCCGCAAAAGTATGATTATCCAAATCAGGCAATAATAAATCTTGAAATAATACCTTAAGCTGGGTTAATTCTCCCGTTTTATCCTCTAGCTTTAAGGCTTCTTCAATGGAATATTTAACGGATTTAGTATGAACGGCCATTTGACCCGCCAGATCATAATAATTATTAATATCTTTTGCCCTATACCCTAAAAATAATTGCAATAACTGAACTACCTCTTCAGTCTTCTCATAAGCAATAATTATGTCTTTTTCGAGGTACGCGATCGCGGCTTTTTGTTTTAACTTGCCATCCACATACCAACGAAATTCTAGATAGTTAGTTAGAATTAAATTTTGCCCCACCGATGACTCTCGATAACGTTCTAATTGTTCCGTTTTTTCTTCACTCTCTAAATTTTTATTAATATCCTTTGCTTCGATATATCCCACTAACTGACCATTTTTTCTGACCGTAAAATCAGGAATACCTGCTTGATTCCCCTTTTCTTCGATCACCGCATTAATTCCTGTCATGGAATCATCAATTAAAGCCTTAAGGGTCGGATAATGACTTCTTTCACTGCCTCGCTGAAAATTAAATTGTAAATTTTGCAGATAATGGGTAAAGTTGATTATCATAATTAAATTTTCAAGAGATTCCAATCGGTATATTTATTTCCAGCAGATAAGATTGTTAATAATTGTAGAAAAAATATCACACTAGATAAATTTTTAGAGAATAGAACGCTCCACATTTTTCGATAGTTTATTATATATTAGATTAAAGTAAACTTCCTTGTCAGTAATTTTTTGCTTGCGTTCTTCAGGAATCGTCCCAATAATGGTTATACTAACTAATCAATGTTTTATTTTTAATCGATCAACTTTTTAAAATTATTTGTAACCCTCGTCAACCCTTATTTCCCTATCAAGCGTGACTACTCAAGCCCCTTCTCTTTCGCAACACAACGGTACTGCTCTTTCAGAACCCCTCGACGATAACCTCAAAAGCCAGATTATCGTTATTTTAGATTTCGGCTCCCAATATTCAGAACTGATTGCCCGTCGCATTCGAGAAACTCAGGTTTATTCAGAAGTCCTTTCCTATCGCACCACCGCCGAACAATTAAGGAAAATCAATCCCAAGGGAATTATTCTGTCGGGTGGCCCTAGCTCTGTCTATGACACGGGTGCGCCCCAGTGTGATCCTGATATTTGGCAATTAGGGGTTCCTGTGTTGGGAGTCTGCTATGGAATGCAACTGATGGTGAAACAGTTGGGTGGTACAGTCGAACGGTCTAAACGGGGGGAATACGGTAAAGCGTCCCTTTTTATTGATGATCCGACGGATCTACTGACCAATGTGGAAGAAGGTTCGACCATGTGGATGAGTCATGGTGATTCCTGCACGAATTTACCCGATGGCTTTGAAACCCTTGCCCATACGGAAAATACGCCCTGCGCCGCGATCGCGAATCACAAGAAACATCTCTTTGGGGTGCAGTTCCATCCTGAAGTCGTCCATTCCATCGGGGGAATTGCCCTGATCCGTAACTTTGTTTATCACATCTGTGAGTGTGAACCGACCTGGACAACGGAAGCCTTTGTGGATCAATCTATCCGAGAGATTCGCGCCAAGGTTGGGGATAAACGGGTTTTACTTGCTCTTTCGGGGGGAGTCGATTCTTCCACCCTTGCCTTTTTATTGCATCGCGCCATTGGGGATCAATTGACCTGTATGTTTATTGATCAGGGTTTTATGCGCAAGGGTGAACCCGAACGGTTAGTCGAATTATTTGATCAACAGTTTCATATTTCTGTCCAATACGTTGAAGCCCGCGATCGCTTCCTTGCCCAACTAGAAGGCATCACCGACCCTGAAGAAAAACGTCGTCGCATTGGCCACGAATTTATTCAAGTGTTTGAAGAAGAATCCAATCGTCTTGGCCCCTTTGATTATCTTGCCCAGGGAACTCTATATCCTGATGTGATTGAATCGGCTGATACCAATGTTGATCCCAAATCAGGAGAACGGGTTGCGGTCAAAATCAAGAGCCATCACAATGTGGGCGGTTTACCCAAAAACCTACGGTTTAAACTCGTTGAACCCCTCCGCAAACTCTTTAAAGATGAAGTTCGGAAACTAGGGCGATCGATTGGTTTACCCGAAGAAATTGTCCGTCGTCATCCTTTCCCAGGGCCTGGTTTAGCCATTCGCATTATTGGAGAAGTTACCGCCGAGCGCTTAAATATTTTGCGGGATGCGGACTTTATCGTGCGGGATGAAATTTCTAAACAGGGAATTTATCACGATTTTTGGCAAGCCTTCGCTGTCTTATTGCCCGTTCGGAGTGTGGGGGTCATGGGAGATCAACGTACCTATGCCCACCCGATTGTTTTGCGTTTGATTACTAGTGAAGATGGTATGACCGCCGATTGGGCCAGGGTTCCCTACGAAGTCTTAGAAATTATTTCTAATCGCATCGTCAATGAAGTGAAAGGAGTTAATCGAGTCGTCTATGACATTACCTCGAAACCGCCTGGAACCATCGAGTGGGAATAAATCAAGGGGGGTGGACAATGACTTTAAAAGGCAAATACTCTTGCCCCCCAGGAATGACGGAGACCAAAAATCTAATCTTCTCCTGTCAACTGCGATTTATATTCGGCGGCGGTCAGGGTATCCGCTAAGGCATCGTCGGGGTTTTCTACCCGTATTTTGATCAACCACCCTTCTCCATAGGGGTCGTCGGCGATCGATTCGGGGGAATCGATCATGGCATCATTGCGCTCAATAACGTTTCCCGTAACGGGAGAATAGAGGTCAGATGTTGCTTTAACAGACTCAATCGTTCCAAATCGTTCACTGACTTCTAGGGCTTCACCGATTTCGGGTAGTTCCAGAAACACCAGATCCCCCAACTCATCGATCGCAAAAGCACTGACCCCGATGGTGGCAATTTCCCCATCCAGTCGGACATATTCGTGGCTGTCTAAGTAGTGCAGGTCTTCAGGATACTCCAGTTCCATGTCACATCCTAATATAGATATAGTTTTAACAAAGGTTAGTTTACAATGTCTTTGCTCAGGGGAATAGGGGAAATTCTACAAATTTACAAATTTTTGACAAACTGTTGCAGACCTCATCAAATATGGCGAGCTGGCAGACAAAATCATTTGGTTCTCTGGGAATGGGAGTGATCGATTTATCTTAATATTGTTCAAGGGTGAACGCAATTCACCCCTACAGAGGGTTTTTAGGGAATCGTAGGGGCGAAAGGCTTGCACTCACAAGTAGCGAACTTTTTCCGCTCCCCTTTAGCCCGCGATTGACTGAAATCATGAAAAATACGCCCAAACTCCGTGAACCCCTCGCCAGCCTTTATCTCTATCGTGGACTCAAATGGTCGGTGGTGAATCCGCTCTTGCATTTATATATGGGGGGCAAGGTCTATGGCATCGAAAATGTGCCATTGAAAGGCCCTGTGATTGCCGTGAGTAATCATGCTAGTTATTTTGATCCGCCTTTTTTGTCTGTTTCGTTGCGTCGTCCCGTGGCCTTTATGGCGAAGGAAGAATTATTCCAGGTTCCTGTTCTGGCTGACCTGATTCGCTTGTATGGAGCCTATCCTGTCAAGCGGGGAGCGGGCGATCGCGGAGCTATTCGAGCCGCCCTCAATGCCCTCGCAGAAGGTTGGGTCGTGGGAGTGTTTTTAGAAGGAACCCGAACCCCCGATGCCCGAATTAACAATCCAAAATTAGGGGCAGCCATGATTGCGGCTAAATCCCAGGCTCCTCTCCTGCCCGTCAGTCTGTGGGGAACCGAAAAGATTTTGAAAAAAGGATCTTCTGTTCCCCAGCGAGTTCCCGTCACCCTCCGCATTGGTGAAATCATCCAGCCCCCTATGAGCGGTAAACGGGAAGAATTGGAAAGAGTAACCCAGGAATGCCAACGTCAAATCAATGCCATGCACGATCTCGGTCGTTGATGGGGAATTTTCAAACAAAAAAAGGAACCAGGCAATGTCTGATTCCTCCTAATTCAAAGGATATTAACAAAAATAGATTGACTAGACAGCCGCGAAATAAACTTTGGATTTAACGGGGTCGGGAACCATCGTTTTGTCGCCTTCTTTCCAACCTGCGGGACAAACTTCATCGGGATGGGATTGGACGTACTGAAGAGCTTTCAATGTGCGTAGGGTTTCATCCACGCTACGACCAAAGGAGAGGTTATTAATCGTCGAGTGCTGAATCACACCGTCTTTGTCGATGATGAATAAACCGCGCAAAGCAACGCCAGCTTCGGGATCAAGAACGTTGTAAGCGGTACTGATTTCTTTTTTCAGGTCAGCAACGAGGGGATAGGCGATATCTCCAATGCCACCGCTTTTGCGATCGCTTTGAATCCAAGCCAGGTGAGAAAATTCGCTGTCAACGGAAACGCCCAAAACTTCGGTGTTTAAGGCACTAAACTCGGAGTAGCGATCGCTGAAGGCAATAATTTCTGTTGGGCAAACAAAGGTGAAGTCCAGGGGATAGAAAAAGAGGACGACGTATTTACCACGATAATCGGACAATTTTAGAGTCTTAAACTCTTGGTCAACAACGGCGGTTGCAGTGAAATCAGGGGCGGATTGACCAACTCGTAAACATTCCGTCATGTTGTAATTCTCCTCAAATGGAATAATTTTTTTTAAGAACTCGTTAATCATTACGAATTGTTACGACTATATCATACTCATAACGATTTTGATCTGTCTTCGTTAACCTAAAAATTCCCTGCTTTAAATTTGTCTAGCAAGCTGTTCTCTTCCCCAAGCCCGCCATGAGCCTCACCAATCCCAAAATTTCTCCTAAAAAGCATTCCTACTCGACAATACGGCCTGTTAGAACGATGCGACCTGTGCAAGGGTCTCAGAATACTAGGTTATTTCGTCCGTTTCAGTCGGATCTTTACCATCAGCTTCTAGTCATGTCCTGGCGGAGGTTCTTACTAACCATTACGCTGTTTTATTTTGGTTTAAACGTCATTTTTGCTCTGATATACGTTATCACGGGAAGTGGTATTGCCAATGCGAAACCAGGCTCCTTTATCGATGCTTATTTTTTTAGCATTCAGACGCTTTCCACGGTCGGTTACGGTTCAATGTACCCCAACACCTTTATTTCTCAGTCGATTGTCTCGATAGAAATTTTTATTGGTTTACTGAGCCTGGCGGTGTTGACAGGATTAATGTTTGCTCGTTTTGCCAAACCGACTGCTAGGGTGATTTTTAGTGAAGTCGCCGTGATTTGTCCTTTTGAGGGGATTCCAACCCTGATGTTTCGAGCTGCCAATCAACGAGATAATCGCATTCTAGAGGCACAAGTTAAAGTCAGCTTAATGCGAGATGAAGTGACCCAGGAAGGTCATCTATTACGGCGTTTCTATGATTTGCCTTTGATGCGATCGCAAACTCCCGTCTTTGGCTTAAGTTGGTTAATTATGCACCCTATCGACGAGAATAGTCCTTTTTATCAAAAAACTCCCGAAGAACTGAATGAAAAAGGGATTGAACTTTGGATTAGTTTAACGGGCTTAGATGAAACTTTTTCCCAAACCATCCACACTCGCTATGCCTACTCCACCGATCACATTCTTTGGAATCAACGATTTGTGGATATCTTTTCCCAGGATGAGCAGGGTCAATGGTTCATTGATTTAAGTAAAATTCATGACACCCAAACCCTGTTAGAAATCCAATAAAAAATCCCCCTAAAGTGTTTTGAGAGGGAGTTTAAAAACGGATGGATTAATCACTCGTGTTTGACCCGAAAAAATTTTTTAACGGGTTTTCGTAAAAACACTTTCAGGTTGTTGATGGGAGAGAAAACGCTCGTTGATAATATCTTTAAATATGGCAAAATCCGCTTGCCATTCATTTAGACCTTTTAAAACTAAGGCCAAACATTCCTGGGAATTATTCGTCTCAATCGGATAGTTAAAATTACCCGCAAATAAGACCGCCGCGATCGACTGTTGATCGGGCAATTGCAGCATTGCTTGATTAATATTCAGATTCAACTGGCATCGGTCTAATTGGTAGAGGAAATTAACCCCCGCTTGAATAGGAGCATTACCCACATCTTGCCAAGGGCCAGGGGATAAAAGGGTTTTGGTAATGTAATGTCTTGCCCCATCAATATTGCTCGGAAAGGGAGCGAGATATTTAGGACTAATAGTAATTCCTTTATATTCCGCATTGGGTAATTTGCTGACGTATTGACGCGCTACCTCTGCGACCAAAACTTCTTTGAAATCCTTTGCCCCAATGGTTTCCATAAACATGATGGTACGGGGTTGGGCGACAATTCCCACTCCATTTTTAAACATGACCTGGGAACCGCCTGGATTAAGAACAGGCTGACGGGCTAATTCCCATTCATTAGGAACAATGCCACTAAATTTGAGAAACTGTTCACTGAGTAGGGTTGGATCAAGTTCTTTGGCGGCGATCGTGATGGAAAGTTCTTGAATATCTTGGAGAGGAAAGGGACTAGGATTCGCGTCCTGTACGGATGAAGTTGCTACCATAAGGGATTACATCAAAAATTTTTACAAAACAATCAAACAAATACCAGGTAGCTTTAAATTTTGAACATTTATGACTATCTGGTATTCAATTTTATATTTTAGGAGACTGTGGACGTTGAGCGTTTACGACGATAGGTTTTTGTAATCTCTGGTTCCGCTTTGACGGGTTTGGCAGAAACCGCGATCGCGACGGGACGGATGGAATTATTCGTCGTCCCAGAAGGAACGGGACTCGGTAAAGATTGGGAAAAAGCAGGGGTTTCGGTCTGGAGTAGGAAAACCACCGAAGGACTACTTTGTAACTCGCTTTTAACTAAGCGTTGGAGAGTTCCTTCCAATTCTTTTTGGATGCGTTCCCAGTCCATTTTCGTTTTACCGTTGCTAGATAAAATAAATTCTTTCCAACGTTCTACTGCAAAACGTTCAATATTGCGAACAATCAACTGATGAACAAGGGGACGCTCGACGGTCATGACCACCCCTCGGAAATGGACTTCGGGTTGGGCCAGCAATTTGCCGTCATTATTAATCGCCGCCGCCACTGTCACCACCCCATCTGCGGCCAACTGTTGCCGTTCTAGCATGATATGTTCATGGACAATCCCCGCTTGATCCACTAACTCAATTCCCGCTTTCACCTTACCGCCGATCTGAATCCGTTCCGCAGACACTTCAACAATATCGCCGTTGTCGATGATCACGACATTTTCAGAGGGAATCCCCATTGCCTGGGCCATTTGAGCGTGTTTGACCAACATACGGTGTTCTCCATGCACAGGCATAAAGAATTTCGGTTTAGTTAAGGCCAACATCAATTTATGCTCTTCCTGGGAGCCGTGACCCGAAACATGAATTCCCTTATCCCGTCCATAGACGACGTGTGCGCCCTGCATCATCAATCGATCAATGGTATTAACAACGGCGATCGTATTGCCTGGAATAGGATTTGCCGAGAAAATAACCGTATCTCCTTCCCGAATCTTGATTTGGGGATGTTCACCCTTAGAAATACGAGTCATCGCAGATAAGGGTTCACCCTGGGAGCCAGTCGTCAAAATCAAAATCTGATCATCGGGTAAACTCCGAGAGGCTTTCAAGGGAACGAATACCTCATCGGGACACTTGATATATCCCAATTGTCGAGCGTGGGCAATCACATTCAACATCGATCGCCCGACAACAGCCACTTTTCGTTTATTTTTGTGGGCCAGATTGAGAATAATATTCACCCGATGCACAGAAGACGCAAAAGTGGTGATCATCAGACGACCTTTCGCCTGGGCAAAAATTCGGTCTAAATTAGGGGCAACGGACTGTTCTGAAGGAGTCGTTCCAGGGATTTCTGCATTAGTAGAGTCACTCAACAGACATAAAACCCCTTTTTCACCGTATTCAGCCAGTCGTTGTAAATCAAAATACTCGCCATCGACGGGAGTGTGATCCACTTTAAAATCGCCACTATGGATAACCACACCCAGGGGAGTATTAATTGCAACACAGAAACTATCTGCCATTGAGTGGGTATTGCGGATAAACTCAACCACAAAATTCTTACCCAGACGAACCACTTCTCGCGGTTGGACGGTTTGGAGTTTAGTGCGTTTGAGCATTCCCGCTTCTTCGAGTTTGTCTCCCAAAAGGGCCATCGCTAAACGGGGGCCATAGATAATAGGAATTTCAAATTGTTTTAAATGATAGGAAATACCGCCGATATGGTCTTCATGACCGTGAGTAACAATCATTCCCTTAATTTTGTGACGATTTTCGCGCAGATAGGTCATATCTGGCAGAACAATGTTAATACCGTGCATTTCATCGGTAGGAAAGGCAATGCCCGCATCTAAGAGAATAATTTCGTCTTCGTATTCAAAGACACAGGTATTTTTTCCAATTTCATGGAGTCCACCGAGGGGAATAATTTTTAGGGTTGGTTTGGCTTCGTTTTTAGTCATTTTCCTCCTAAGGAATAATGTATGGGCTTAATGGGAACTAAAAAGCATTTGTAGATGAAACAATAGAGAACTGCTCACAATGGAGCGGCAGAAATAAAAATAAAATAATTAAGATAAAACGAATACTAAGAAAACAATGATGAGTTTTCCTTGGCAAAAATAAATGGGTTATGGAGATAATCGCTACATAAAAATCATTATGGGTGTCCTTATTCCTAGAGAGAGAAAGTATATCTTACTTAGAAAATCTTGTCTATTTTGATTGATCAGATGTTATTACCCTTAACCCCTTAATCAAATGCTTGGTGCCTAAAATACATTTCGTGTGAAGACAATATTTAAGAGCAACTCTTTAGAGTATAACACATATTAATTAATTTTAGATAAGAACAGATAATTAGGGAAGAATTTTTAAACGCTCACCAATCAACTACTTAAATTGGGAAAATAAATCTTGATTAAAATCAACATCTACTTAAATTAAGGATAATGTCCGTAAAACGATCGCGACTTCTTCTCGTTGAGTTTCTGAAATTTCATAGAGCGGCAATCGCAATCCCCCAACGTCCCAACCTTGCAATTTTAAAGCCGCTTTAATGGGAATGGGATTAGTGGTACAAAACAAAACTTTAAACAAGGGAAAAAGCTTTAGATGAATATCGATCGCCTCTGCCACTTCTCCAGAGAGAAAAGACTGAACAATTTGTTGAATTTGTTCCCCCACCAGATGACTGGCCACACTCACAATCCCTGCGCCACCGATGGTTAACATGGGCAAAGTGAGTAAATCATCACCTGCATAAATGGCAAAATCAGCATCGGTTAAACATCGAATCTGACAGGATTGCTCAATGCTCCCACTAGCTTCTTTGATCGCAACAATATTATCAATTTTGGCTAATTTGGCAACAGTTTCAGGCAGAAGATTTTGCCCTGTGCGGCCAGGAATATTGTAGAGCATCACAGGGAGATCGGGACAAGCTTGGGCGATCGCCTGAAAGTGGGCATACAATCCTTCCTGGGGCGGTTTATTGTAGTAAGGAACGACTTGCAGGGAACCATCTAAGCCCAATTTAGCCGCTTCCGTTGTGGCCGCGATCGCCTCGGTAGTGGAATTAGAACCCGTCCCTGCGAGAATTTTTGCTCTATTGCCAACAGCATTTTTGACCACTTGAAATAATTGATATTCCTCATCCCAGGAAAGAGTCGGCGATTCTCCCGTTGTACCACAGACGACAAGGGCATCACTGCCATGCTCGACTAAATGATCGGCTAATTTTTCGGCGATCGCATAGTTAACCTTACCCGTTTCATCAAAAGGAGTGACCATTGCCGTAACCACTCGTCCAAAGGGGGGATGACTCATAAATTCAATAATAAAAGTTTAAAAATTAATCAACATCAAAAATTGTCACTAAAACCCTAGCAAAAAGATTTTACGCTGAAGCGTTAACCAAGGAAGGTCTAAGCAGATTTTTCTGAACTAGCAATTCTGCAATTTGAATGGCATTCAGAGCCGCGCCCTTGCGAATTTGATCGCCACAGAGCCATAATTCTAACCCACAGGGATGGGAGAGATCTTGACGGATTCTTCCCACTAATACTTCATCTTTTCCTGTCGCATCAATGGGCATAGGAAAATAATTAGACTCCCAATCTTCTACCAGTTTTACCCCTGGAGCCTGGGATAAAATTTCTCGTGCTTGAGAAACCGCAAAGGGACTGTCAAATTCTAGATTAACGGCTTCCGAATGGGCGCGGAGTACGGGAACCCGAACACAGGTCGCCGTCACCCGAATGGTTGAATCATTAAAGATTTTACGGGTTTCATTGATCATTTTGAGTTCTTCTTCACAATAACCCGAATCCGTTAGCGGGGAATTATGGGGAAAAAGATTAAACGCCAGAGGATAGGGCAAAATTTCTGCTTTGACAGGCTCTCCCGACAAAATCGCTTTAGCCTGATGCTTCACTTCTTCCATTGCCATCGCTCCTGCTCCACTAGCCGACTGATAGGTGGCAATTACCATGCGTCGGATTGGTTGAATTTGGTGCAAGGGATACACCGCAACGCCCAATAAAATTGTCGTGCAGTTGGGATTAGCAATAATGCCCTGATGGTGTTCTGCCGCTTCGGGATTGATTTCTGGGACAACCAACGGAACAGAGTTATCCATACGAAAGGCACTGGAATTATCGATCATCACGGCTCCCGATGCGACAATGGTTTTCGCCCAGGCTTTAGAACTCGATCCGCCTGCCGAGGCTAAGACAAGATCGATATTCTTGAAAGAATTTTCGTTAACGGCTTCTACGGTTAAAGATTTTCCTGCAAAAGTGAGGGACTTACCCGCAGAACGGGGAGAAGCTAATAGTTTCAACTGCTCAACGGGGAAATTTCGGGTTTCTAAGAGTTCTAAAAGCTCTGTTCCTACGGCTCCCGTCGCGCCGAGAATGGCAACACGCACAGATTTTGACAAGTGATACTCCTCCAGAAGTTAAAAGGTTGGGTTAGGAACGTAAAATTTAATAATTTTAATGAGTAAGGGGGAAAAAGATTATCCCGAAGGAAAATTTTCTTTAGGTATTTATTTTATTTATGATTGATCGATAGAACTATTTTGATAGGGTCAATTTGCTATCGGTTTTAATTTCTGATTATATAATGATTAAGTTACTTTTTATGGGAAAAAATCCTTGGCAATTAATTTTACACTATGTTGCTTTCTATTCCGTAACTGACAAAGATTATTTTTCTCAACTCCACTGACGACTTCCTTGGCAAATATTGTCTTGAAATAGTCAAAAAAAAGAAAGATTTAGGATAAAAATGGCTAAGATGACTTTTTTTAGCCACACAACAACCCTAGCAGAAACTTAAATTTTCTGACCTCAAATGAACTATGATCACAAAAGGTCGATTGTAAAGAACTGTACCCACCCAAGATTTTGGTTCGGTGGAGTCGGTAGGCGATCGCCCTCTAAGCATACCATGTTAGTCGGCTCCCGTCAGCAACTATCCTGGTAGAAGAGTTCAAAATGTCTTAGATGTTCAACGTTATAGTAATCCAATTAGGTATCAATGAAAGTCACCCAGGAAAAACTCCCTGATAGTCAAATTGCTTTAGAAATTGAGATTCCAGCAGAAATTTCTCAAAAAATCTATAATACCACCCTACAAAGCTTTGCTCGCACTGCCAACATTCCTGGGTTCCGTAAGGGAAAGGTTCCTCGTCCAGTTTTATTACAACGCTTGGGTTCCAATCTCACTGCGGCGACCCTAGAAGATTCGATTAAGTCCACCCTGAATGATGCCATTGAGCAAGAAAAAATCGAATCCCTGGGAAATTATCGCCTGGGTTCCTCCTTTGAAGAACTGTTAGCAAATTTCACGCCTGGTACTCCCTTTACTTTTTCGGCGATTATCGAAGTGCCGCCGACCGTTCAAGTGGGAGATTATAGCGCATTGACGATCCAAGCCGAGGAAGTCCCCTACGATCCCGAAGACGTTGAAGACTGGTTCAAAGAACGACAGGAAAAACAAGCAACCTTGATTCCCGTAGAAGAGCGGGCTGCCGATTGGGGAGATGTGGCGATTATTGACTACCAAGCCTACGAAGTATCAGCAGAAGGGGAAACGGGAGAGGCGATCGCGGAAATGGTGGACACCGATTTTAAGGTGGATCTACAAGAGGGCAATCTAGTAGACGGAATGATTGAAGGTATTGTCGGCATGAAACCCGAAGAAACCAAGACCGTGACAGTTACTTTTCCCGAAGATTATCCCCTAGAAAAGGTTGCGGGCGAATCCGTGCGTTTTGACATTACCCTCAAGGAACTCAAAACCAAAGAATTACCTGAATTAGATGATGATTTCGCCGATGAAGTGAGTGAATACGAAACCTTGGCAGAATTGCAGGCTTCTTTAGAAGAGAATTATCGTAAAAAGGCAGCCAGTAACACTGAAAATAATATTAATACGGCGATTATCAAAGAATTAGTTAAAATCTCTGAGGTGGATCTGCCTGATTCCCTAGTACAGGAAGAAATCACCCAGGTTTTAACCGAAACCCTGACCCGACTAGAGCAAATGGGCCTCGACCCCCGTTCCATTTTTACGGCTGAAATGGTTCCCAAACTTCGGGAAAATGCCCGTCCAGAAGCCGTTCAACGCCTGCAACAGATCCTGATTGTCAAGAAAATTGCTGAATCTGAATCAATTGAACCCCAAGCTAGTGAAATTCGTGACAGGGTTAACACCATTAAGGCTCGTTTTGCCAACGAATCCCTCGATCTAGACAAATTGGAGGCGATTGTTACTGAAGAAATCATCGCAGAAAAAACGATGGCTGTGTTACGGGAAAAGGTCACGGTAGAACTTGTTCCCCCAGGAACCCTCACCCCTCCCGAAGAGGACGAAGAAGACGACAACACCATTGAAGCTGAAGTTGTGGAAGCTTCTGAAGCTGAAGTCGTGGAAACTCCTAGTGGAGCTTAGGTTTCTCTGATCTTGACTCTGCCCCATTCCCGTTTAATTGCGTCATAATGGGGTGGAGTATGTGAAAATGTTTTTAAAATTTGGGTATTCTCTGAGAAGGCGGCCCAAATCCCATTAAATTTAATCATCTTTTTTCTATGGTTCAATCGCGATCGCCAAATTATGATCTAAAGAGCTATCGTGGCTCTGATATCCAAAACGTCGTCCCAATGGTGGTCGAGCAGTCGGGAGTAGGGGAGCGGGCCTTTGATATTTACTCTCGCCTGTTGCGGGAAAGAATCATCTTTTTGGGAACTCCCGTCGATGACCAAGTGGCAGACTCCATTGTTGCCCAATTGCTTTTTTTAGATGCAGAAGACCCTGAAAAGGATATCCAACTTTATATCAATTCCCCTGGGGGTTCGGTATATGCAGGGCTGGCAATCTATGACACCATGCAGCAAATTCGCCCCGATGTGGCAACAATTTGTTTTGGATTGGCGGCAAGTATGGGGGCATTTCTCCTGACTGCGGGGGCGCACGGTAAACGGATGGCTCTTCCCAGTTCTCGAATCATGATCCACCAACCCTTGGGAGGAGCCCAGGGACAGGCCGTGGAAATCGAGATTCAAGCCAGGGAAATTCTTTATATTAAAGAGCGTTTGAACACTATGTTAGCCGAGCATACAGGTCGTCCCTTTGATCAGATTGCGGCTGACACGGAACGGGATTTCTTTATGTCTGCCCAAGAAGCCCAAGAATACGGACTGATTGACCGTGTTATTATCCGCCCAAATCTGCCTGATCCTACTGTTCCTGTCACCTCGTTGAGCTAGTGCTATGTCTAAATACGACTCCCACCTAAAATGTTCGTTTTGTGGTAAATCCCAGGAACAAGTGCGAAAGTTGATCGCAGGGCCAGGAGTCTATATTTGCGACGAATGCGTAGAGCTATGCAATGAAATTTTGGATGAAGAGTTATTAGAGGCTCCCCCTGCGGCTGCTTCTTCTCGTTCTTCCGAAAATTCAAAACGTCGTTCCCAGGGCGATCGCCTTTCCCTGGGACAACTTCCTAAACCAACGGAAATCAAAAAATATTTAGATGATTATGTCATTGGGCAAGATGATGCCAAAAAAGTCCTTTCCGTCGCGGTTTACAATCATTACAAACGATTAAGTCTGGTTCAAGAGAATAAGCAAGAAGCGAACGAAGATGGTATCGAACTTCAAAAATCTAATATTCTGTTAGTCGGGCCAACGGGATCGGGAAAAACCCTTTTAGCCCAGACCCTCGCCAAAATTTTGGATGTCCCTTTTGCGGTTGCCGATGCCACGACCCTCACGGAAGCGGGTTATGTAGGGGAAGATGTGGAAAATATTTTACTGCGTTTACTGCAAGTTGCCGACCTAGACGTAGAAGAAGCCCAACGGGGAATTATCTATATTGATGAAATTGATAAAATTGCCCGTAAGAGTGAAAATACTTCGATTACTCGTGATGTTTCTGGGGAAGGGGTACAACAGGCTCTTTTAAAAATGCTAGAAGGGACAACGGCCAATGTTCCTCCCCAAGGTGGACGGAAGCATCCCTACCAGGACTGCATTCAAATTGATACCAGTAATATTCTTTTTATCTGTGGTGGAGCCTTTGTTGGCCTAGAAAAGGTTGTGGATCAACGTCTGGGTAAAAAGTCGATGGGATTTGTTCGTCCCGTCGGGGGAGATGCGACTCCTAGTAAGGAAAAACGAGCCGCTGATCTCGTTCGCCAAGTAGAACCCGATGATTTGGTGAAATTTGGAATGATTCCTGAATTTGTCGGTCGGATTCCCGTACTGGCATCCCTCGATCCCCTGGATGAAGATACTTTAGTGGCGATTTTGACCCAACCCCGTAATGCTCTGGTGAAGCAGTATCAAAAATTGTTGGGGATGGACGATGTGATCTTAGACTTTAAACCCGATGCCATCACGGCGATCGCGAAGGAAGCCTATCGACGGAAAACAGGGGCTAGGGCTTTACGGGGGATTGTGGAAGAGTTGATGTTAGAGGTGATGTACGAGCTACCGTCACGGGCTGATGTTCAACGCTGTACCATTACCCGTGAAATGGTTGAAAAACGCTCTACGGCTGAGTTGTTAATTCATCCCTCATCATTGCCGAAACCTGAATCCGCTTAGGTTGATTATCGCAATAACTTCGCAAAATATCACAGAAATTATTGATCATTTTAATCAAATTAAATTACTCATTTTGCTTACTATTAATCTATCGCTAGTAATTCAATAAGTTCTGGTTTTTTAAGCTTTTTAAATTCAGATAAGCCTCGCTTTTCAGCCATTTTTTTAAGTTCGGTAACAGTGAAAGTGCTTAAAAGAACTCTATCTTTAGTATCTTCAGGTATTTCTTGAGAAGTTGTATAAAAAATTTCCTTGAAAATTTTCATTTTGGCGGCTGTAATTCCGCATCTTAGGGCCGTGACTTCTTTAAGATCTTGTTTCCAATATTGACGATAAGGATTATCAATTTTATCAACTGCGGTAGTTAATGTAACTCCAACTAGAGGATTATCAGAGCGATTAATCAAATAATTTAAGCCCACATAAATTTCATCTTTAGTTGCCGTCGCTAAGTTAACAGGAGGAGGAGGAGGTGGTGGTGGTTGAGGAGTTGTATAGAAAACTTCCTTAAAAATATCGAATTTTTTGCCTGTAGTTATTCCACATTTTAGAGCCACGACTTCTTTTAAGTTTTCTTTCCAAGATTGACGAGAAATACCATCAATCTTATCAAGGGCAGTGGCCAATCTAACCCCAACAAGAGGATTAACAGAACGATTAATGAGATAATCTAAAGCTAATTTAATCTCATCTCTTGTGGCAATAGCTAAATCAACTTTTGGAGTAAGTTCTTGAGATAATAATTGGGATGATTTTTGAGTTATAGCAGAATCATCTACAACAATACACCAAACTTTATCGATGCCAGCTTCTTGGGCCGCCACTAAAATAAAAATATTGGCGATCGCCTGAAAGCTTTCTATTCCTGTCTGTTTAACAATAACAGGTATCCAATTACGTCCTTGTGCTTCACTAATTGATTTAGCCGCTTCAGTAATTAAGAATTGATGAGCCTCGGTAGGAATCAGGGGTTCGATCTCGTCTAAATAAAGATGTAATAATGCACCAATTTCTTGTTTCATTAGAGAAAATACTCCTCAACTAATTGTTTATAATATCCGCGAGCAACTTTGCTAGAAATAACGGCTGGACGCTGGGAAAAGGCAGATGAAGCAATATGCGCATAGCTGGGTAACTCAAATATACTTAAATCTTGCTTTACATCAGTATATTTTGGAAAGAAAAAATTACGGCAATGGTTCAGCCTGATTAAAGGCAGAAAGGATTACTGGGCAAAGGATTAGAGAAACAAAGAAGCAAATATAAGCTTGGAAGTAATGGTTATAACTTTACAGGGGTGTTAAGGGTAATAATACTATAAATAAATCGGTAAAAAAAGGAGAGAGAGTATGTCAATCCAAAAGATAAAGCCAATCCAAGAGTTTAATGATTCTATATTTTGCAATGGGAAAGAAAAAGAATTATTTAAACGAGACTGTCCTCATTGTCACAGCGAGGAAGTGAAAATTCATTCTCATTACAAAACGAAAAATAATGGAGAGAGAAAAATATTTATCTGTCAAAAATGTGAGTCACTATATTCAGAAACGTATAATAC
>QBMS01000006.1:14813-78767 GCA_003249095.1 Snowella sp. | reverse complement strand
TGGGAAGGGGGGCATAGAGACTGGGAAGGGGGGCATAGATGCTGACCGCTGAACACCGCATTTCTCCGCATAGGATTGTGCAAAGCGCAACAAACCTTCTGTATATTGAATGAAGTCAGCATAAGTAATTAATTTTACTTCTTGTCTCATTACTTCTTTAAGGGCTTCTTCTAAGGGACGTTTATCTCTAGAAAATACACTATCCCAGAGATAAAACATTAATTTGTCTTCAACTTCTTTGAGAGTTATAACACCATTCCTTGGCTTGATAAACCACCAACCAATCTGCTTATCTTCTATTCTTCGGATAGCCTGATGATTAGATTTAATAAATTCATTTAACCCAACAATACACATCCACCATATCAAACCATCGATTACTTTAGAATTTTCATCTTCAGAATTTATTTTTAATGTGGAATCTAAAATAAATGTCGGTATATTAGGGTAATTTGAATTTTTATTAGGTGAATCCACATATTCCCAATCCCAGCGACGCTTAAAGGCACTATCAAGGTAATAAATAGATTCATCTGAAGTATTTATCGTTGCAATAATTGACAGATTATGCGGGAGTTTAATTTTACGCTCCATCAATAAAGTTGTTACACTATTTACAGTTAAATTATAATATTCCTGCATCATGAATTCGCGACAAAAATCCTCTAATTCAATAAGTTTATTGTTATGATCAACTCTTATTTTACCTCCAGCATCTATACTCGATTTATATCCCATAGATTCTAATAAACCTATTAGTTCCATCTCGGAAATATCTATCTCATAGGTTGACCAACAACCCTCATTACGATCTAATAGTTGAAATACTGTTCCAAAAATTGCGGCTGCATTGCCACGATTTAACTCATCAATTACTAATAAAAAGCGTTCATCATTTTCTTCGATTATGCTCCGATATGCCATTCCTAATACTTTTAGAAAATGTCCTGGATAATATTTATATATAACATTATTGCCTTGAGTTAAAGGTAGTAATTTTCCCATAAAATCTGCATAGGTATATTCAGGATGAAAAACAGTTTTGACACTATTCTTGAGATTATCAAAGTCAATTCCTAGCTGCTCTTGGGCAATTGAACGAATTTTATAGCTTTTGCCTGTTCCTGGACTACCAAAAAGGATTTTCTGAATCGGTGGGTTCATTGTCTTTAAATATACAGTTTTTAAAATGAGATTGTATGACTAATTCACAATCCAAGCTGACTTCTACACAAGTATGTATCCTAACACATAATGATTCTTATAATTTATGGCTTTACCGAACCCGTCTTGCAAAAGTTCTTTATTAAGTTTTATTTCGCTCCTTGGTCTGTGGGACTTTTAGCGATGAATAGCATAATATGTTCGGTAGAGCCTTCATAGCTAACCCTAATACTTTAATAGATTAGTCCAAATTATATTCAACAGCCTCAAAATGAACCCTAGCAGATTCAACTAAGGAATGAAAAATAAATAACCTGTGCTTTTGTTTGTGATGAAAAAATTCTACAAAGAACTCTTGTTCTTGATTATTGAGATTATAGGTTCTTATTCCCCCGATTAATCCCCTTTTTTGTAGGGGCTTAACACTGTTAAGCCCTTTTATGCGTCTATCAAGCAATACATTGTCTGTTGACCCTTGAGATTAAGGACATAATGGTATTATGTCCCTACAGAAATCGACATCTTGAATGCACAACTTATTAAATCTTCGTTCCTAACTTTCTTTAAATAATTCTAAAACTCTGATTTTTTAGATAAATTGGGGTTATTTTTCATTCAAAAGCTGAAGATAAACGCGATCGCCGTGATGGTTAAGTATTCAGAATGCGATCGCGACTTATCCAACATTGAGAGACTATTTTTGTATCTTTACTTTGATCTTGTTCACTAAAATAGCAATGATTCAGCCTTAAACTAACATTTCCCCCACCGATAATCGCATTCCATTCACAAAATCCCAACCCGATCGCGGTGGTTTTCCTGCCAATTGAACCTCTTTTAATAACAATAATCCATCTCCTGTTTGCACCACTGGGCCAAAGTTTTTCAGGATTTTAACGATTTCTCCTAATTTCCCTGTTAATCCAATAAGATTAGGAGCCTGGGATTCTAGCTTTTTCAATTCAGGTGGTAATTGGGGCCAATAGCGATCGCCGAGGGGAATGGTGGCAAAAACTTTTAAAGCTTGTCCTCGAAATTGGGTAAAACAATGGGGAAAAAAGCCCCGTACTTGATTATGAATTTGCCAGGCAGAACGTGACCAATCTATGGCAAAATCGGCTTTTTCAATGAGGGGAGCATGACTTGCTTCGTCGGGATTTTGGGGAATCGGTTTGATTTCTTGATTAGCTAATTTTTCTAGGGTTTCGATTAATAAATCGGCTCCTTTTTGGGCTAAAACTTTAGCAATTTGATCTACATTATCCAATAATTGAATGGGAGTATAAGCCTTTAATAACATTGCGCCCGTATCCATTCCTTCATCCATCAACATCGTCGTAATGCCCGTTTCCGTTTCTCCATTAACCAAACTCCATTGCAGAGGAGCCGCACCCCGATATTTAGGCAAAATAGAACCGTGAACATTAATACAGCCTAATTTGGGCATGGCTAAAATTTCAGGAGAGAGTAATTGCCCGTAGGCTATCACCACAAAGGCATCTGCACCCGAATTTTTGAGAATTTCTAGGGTTTTTGGGGATTTTTTGAGTCGTTTGGGTTGCCAGATCGGGAGGTTGTGGGCTAAGGCAACTTGTTTGACAGCAGAGGGCGTTAATTGATTGCCCCGTCCCCGTCTTTTATCGGGTTGGGTGATGATGCCCAGGACTTCAAAATTGGGATTATTTAATAATTTTTCTAGGGTCGGAACAGCAAATTCGGGAGTGCCGAAAAAAAAGATTTTCATAAAAAGAGCTTAACTCAAGGAATTTTTAAATATTTTGGTGATTAGCGAAATCCTATGTATTTTATCAATAAAAAACCCCGCACAAGACGGGGCATTAAAGCAAGAGGTAATCGTTATCAACTTCCCTATGGTTTTAAGGAAGACTGGGCGTAGTTCACCAAACTGGCACTGACGTAATAACCATAGCCGTCTAATTTGTTTTGTTGGGCGATGCGGCTGGGGTTATTGACAAGTTCACCAATGCCAAGGCTGAGAAGCATTACGGAAACGGCGGCGATCGCATAGTTGCGGATGACTTTGGTTGTAGGGGTGGTGGTGGTGGTTGATAACATGGTGTTTGCTCTCCTTTTCTCTTGCTATCTTTAGAATAGGTCGAGACAAAAGGGATGTCAGTCCCAAAAAACGTGGCATTTCAAGGGTTTCAGCCATTCTCTCTATGAGTTCTACATCGAAATAAAGGGAAGAAAAAGCATCTAACATGGAACCCGATTCGCGATCGCCCCTATTGCGCCGAGGTTATGAGCCAAAAGTCTTGTCCTCTGCCCCAAATCATTAATCCTTATTGAAAGAAACCAGGACTTTCTCCATCTGTTGTAACCTAGAAAGAACCGCATTTCCCCTGAACAAATGACTTTTAGTAGCGAGTTTGAATTACTCCTGAGAGCCTGTTATCCCCTGATTTATATCCCTACCCCCGAAGAAGAGCGGGTTGAAAGTGCGATCGCAGACTGTGCCAAACGATTAGGCGATCGGGCCGTCTATCTCTGGGATTTTGTCGAAGGCTATCAGGATAACCCCAACAACGAAAATGTCGGTAAGCGTAACCCCTTACAAGCCCTAGAATTTATCGAAAAACTGCCCGATAAAGTGGGCGGAGTCTTCATTTTGCGAGACTTTCACCGTTTCTTGGAAGACGTATCTATCTCTCGTAAATTGCGAAACCTAGCCCGCAAGCTTAAATCCCAACCGAAAAATCTGATTATTATCGCCCCCCATCTCCAAATTCCGACCGAATTAACCGAAGTCTTGACCGTTGTTGACTTTCCCCTGCCCAGTGCTAACGAAATAAAAACCGAAATCCAACGATTAATCGCCTCAATGGGTCAATCCCTCGACCCTAAATTACTAGACGAACTGACCCGTTCCGCCCAGGGATTATCTTTAGAACGAATTCGTCGCGTCCTCACCCGTTGCCTCGCCAGTCATGGACAAATTGAACCCGAAGATGTAGAACTGATTCTCGAAGAAAAACGCCAATCCATCCGCCAGACCCAAATTTTAGATTTTCATCCTGCGACGGAGCAAATCACCGATATTGGGGGCTTGGATAACCTCAAGGACTGGTTATTGCGTCGGGGCAATGCCTTTAGCGAAAAAGCCAGAGCCTACGGTTTACCCCATCCTCGCGGACTCCTATTAGTCGGCATCCAGGGAACGGGTAAATCTCTAACCGCCAAAGCTATTTCCCACCATTGGCACTTACCCCTATTGCGTTTAGATGTAGGGCGATTGTTTGCAGGATTAGTAGGAGAATCGGAATCTCGCACACGACAAATGATTAGTCTAGCTGAAGCTCTAGCTCCCTGCGTTCTCTGGATTGATGAAATTGACAAAGCCTTTGCAGGAATCGAAGGAAAAGGGGACGGAGGAACTACTAGTCGGGTCTTTGGAACCTTTATTAACTGGTTAGCGGAAAAAACGACCCCTGTGTTTGTGGTGGCAACTGCCAATAATATTCAGGCTTTACCGCCAGAAATGCTCCGAAAAGGTCGTTTCGACGAAATATTCTTTGTCGGTTTACCCTCCCAGGAGGAACGAGAAGCCATTTTTAACGTCCATTTATCTCGATTGCGTTTGCATAATATTAAGGATTATGATATTAAACGCCTTGCCTACGAAACGCCTGATTTTTCAGGGGCAGAAATAGAGCAGACTTTAATCGAAGCAATGCACATTGGGTTTAGTCAAAATCGGGATTTTTTCACCGATGATATCCTAGAAGCCGCTAGTCAAATCATTCCCCTAGCACGCACAGCACAAGAACAAATTCAATTTTTACAAGATTGGGCGGCTGCGGGTAAAGCTCGATTGGCATCCCGTGATAGTCGTTTTGGAAGGATTCAAACCTCACTGAGTTAATTTTTTTTCTATCATTCTTAATTTAAAAAAAAATATGAAACGTTTTTCTGGTTTATTACAATTTATTTTAGGTTTTTTTCTGGGAATCACGATTTTAGTCGGTTTAACCTCAGCCCTTGGCTATTTGATGTTTTCCCGTTTGGCGGCGACTCCGAATAAACCTGTTTTTTCTGAAGAAAATAAATCTAAAGTCAAAGCAACGACTCCTGATAAAAAAGCCTCTGAAAAATCTGCGGCTAAACCCGAAGTTTCCCCTAGTCCCAAGGCGGCTACTGAATCTCCCTCTCCTGAAGTGAGTCCGTCTCCTTCTCCATCGCCTGAAGCTAAGGAAGATTTGCCCAAGGGAGCCTATAAAGCAAAGGTCACTTGGTCGGGAGGGCTGAGTTTACGGTCTAATCCTAGTAAGGACTCGGAGCGGGTCAGTGGGGTGGACTATGATCAAGAGTTGATTATTCTCGAAACCAGTGCGGATGGGGTTTGGGCAAAGGTGCGATCAGTGGATGGAGGCCAGGAAGGCTGGGTTAAGGTGGGAAATTTTAAAAAAACGGAGTGATATATTAATTTTTGGCTTTAAGATAATTTAAGTTTTGGTGTCTAATAATTCTTCTAAGATTTGCCATTCTTGTTGGGAAAGTTTGAATAAATCAAGAGGCAAATCCAGTATTTCATCCAAGTTTATCCACATACTGCACCTCCTGCTTCCGTATAATATACTGTGCGCTTTCCCACACAGCTAGGAGAAGAGCCACAATACTAATGGCTTGTTTGTAATATTTGTGTTCGGGTAATAACGATTGTCACTTAAATCGTCTAATAAATTTTGAAATTGTTGCCAGATTAAAGATTAAATGATGTAAAATAATGCGATCGCTTCCTTGTGTTGTTAGCATTGCAGTTATTGCTCCAACTTCGGTAGTCACTGATTCCAACATAACTGACAAGGTTATATTTTGTGGAAAATTTTGATTAAACCTATTTAACTGATGTCATGAAATTAGATTGATTAACTGGATAATTTGTAATAAAAAGTTCATCTCCTTTTTTAGCTTTTTCTTGTTTATAGTTATTCATTCCATATTGTAATTTCCATTCATAAATAAATGCAAACGAGAAATTATCTCTAACTTCTTCACAATCATCATAAGTAATGAGCCATTTGTGAGGACAATCTTTCATTAATTGTGCAAAGCGTTTATGATCAAAAAATGTATGTAAATTACCTTTTTTTCCATAAAGTTTAGATTCACGATTGCTCAAGTAGGGAGGATCTAGGAAAATAAACACATCCTTTCCTGGTTTTTCAATAAGTTGTCCGTAATCTAAATTAGTTATCTGAGTATTTACTAAAAATTGATCTAAAGCGGCGAGTCTATCAATAGAAGAGTTAGTAAATCTGCCGATAAAGGAGGCTTCAGAATAACCCCCACTTTCAATAGTTCCAGAAAAACTAATACGATTAAGTACAAAAAAACGAACGGCTCTTTCTAAAGAAGTCATTTTAGTCGTGTCAGCTTTTGCTAAATACTTAAATAAAGCTCGTCCATCAGTTTTATTCTTCTTAATATCCCAAACAAGATCAACTAATTCGGTTAAGTTTATTTTAGATTGCAACCAAAAATGATACAGTTCTTCGTTTAGGTCATTGATCCAATAATTCAAAGAAGAGCCAGTTTGAAGAACATGAAAAAAGACTGAACCGCCACCAATAAAGGGTTCTCGATATTCTTGAAATGATGGAGGTAAATAGTTAGCAATTTTTGCGATCGCTTTTTGCTTTCCGCCTGGGTAGCGCAACGGACTTTTAATCATAAGTCAAGACTTCACTAAATTTAATAACTTGAGTTAATAACTTGAGTTTTTCTTTATTTTACCTTTGTTAGATGAGTAAATAACAAATAATCGCCAAGTTATAAAAGTCGCGATCGCTATAAAATTTTATTCAACCTGATCCCCTAGAAAGCCATCATGGATTCTGTTCTTTTACCCATTTCCGAACAGCCTGACGAAACTTTCTACGCCCTAGATAACGATAAGCTTCAATTAAATCAGGTATTTCTTGAATTTTAAGAGTAGGAAAAATTAGACTTTGAGAATGCTCTAAATATGTTCCTTGTTCAAGTTGATAAATTTTTAATACACCTGAATCATAACACCAAATTTCTGGTACAGCTAAACGAGAATAGATCGGAAAACGGTCTAAAGATTTACTAGTCAGGTCAATTTCTAATGCCAGATCAGGAGGAGGATCATGGTCTAAATCAAAAACTAATTTACCTCGAATTAATGATTCATTTTGGAAATAAAAACAATTATCTGGTTCGATGCCTGCTTTTTTGACTTCTCGCTTCCAGGTACTAGATCCTAGACACTCATAGTCTTGTTCTAATACCTCAGCCATATCTTCGATCACAATACTAATGGCTTGTTTGTAATATTCGTGTTCGGGTAATGGTGTCATAATTTCCAGGGAGCCATTGTCATAGGCAATTCTCGCTGAACGATTGTCGCCTAAATCGTCTAATAAATTTTGAAATTGTTGCCAACTCAAATGATTTAAAACAACGCGATCGCTTCTTTGTGTTGTTAGCATTGCAGTTATTGCTCCAACTTCGGTAGTAATTGATTAACATTTTGGGATCATCAAGTTATAAAAATCGCGATCGCATTAGTTGATTTTTATTTCCATTCACCTTAGTGATAACACTCTAAAGACTAAAGATTTATTTCTTCAATACCATGATTTTTCATCCATTTTTTAATTGACTTGGACAAAGATTGACAAGATCGAATAAACTCTCCCCATGAGGTCAAAGCTAATCCATCTTCATTAGCACGATGACGAGATATATTACTAAATTTATTTTGTCCGTCGCGACCAATACGAACAAAACTGACAGGTTTGTTATTGTATCCATCTAATAAGCCTACATCGAAAGTCTCATCTGATATCTTGAATCTTTTCAGGATAATAGCAATACTCTTCGGCATTATCGGGTTTGAAGCAAGTTTTACAATGTTATTGATCTTTTCTTTTTCTATCTCTGTAATGCTAATGTCAACAAAAACAGATTCTTTTTTAAAAAGACTATGATTAGGTAAATCTGCTAATTCAAAAATATTTTTTTCTATCATCAATACTGTCATTTTATCATCGAATAGGACAAAATCCAACTGTAGATTAGTATCTCTTAAAACTTCAATAAGATGGATTACTACATCTAACTGTTTTTCAAGTAATTTATTTTTTATAAACTTTTTGTAAGCTACCCAAGCTAACCATAAAGTTAATCCTGAAACAATTAGACCTATAACACTAGATAAAAAACCAGTTAATGGACTAAAATCTTGAAGAAATTTATTCAGAGAATTAAATATTGAGCTAAGTTTTGGAAGAAAGGTATTCAGAGAATTAAACATTGAATGATCTGCGAGTATTGACTAAAATTTTGACAGAAACAAAAAAATCAAACCTTATAACTGAATAGCAATTTATCGAAACTGTGAAGATGGAGCAGGAATACCTCTAAGCAATCCCTCCGTACTCAAATTCTCATCAATCTCCTCCCAGTGAATTCCAAAACCGCCACCACAAACTTCCCATTGAGAACGTTGCTCGGTTGTTGCATTTAATAATCGAGGATACCAAACCAAAGGAACCGTAATAGTGCGACCATCCATCATATCAACACTAATCGTTTCCTCTGTGAAATGAACATTGCGAACTCTTTCATCTACCTGGACTTTTAAAACATTCATGCTAAATTTTATCTGAATAGAAAAAAGCGTTTATTTACGTTCCTTTGCTCGATCATAAGCTGGATCATGCTTTGCAAAACTCAAAACCACAACCCTTTTAGGAATAGGTTTTTCATAAATGCGATAAACCAAACGGTAACTGATACCATTATCATCAATCTCAATAGCCCGATGATGAATCAAATCTCCTTTGAGATTATGGCTATCGAGTCCAAAACAGTTATAGGGATCTTGAGTGAGAATTGTTCTACAAATTGCTTCAAAATCTTTCTTAAGATAGGTCGGCAATTGAATCAAGTCTTTTTTTATAACTTGATCATTGATTTTAACTTGATATCTGGATTTTGTAGCCACGTTTTTTTAAATATTCTAAATCCTTTTCAATATCAATGTCTTCGCCTGCTTCAACAAGCGTAACCCATTGACTCGGATCGTCTTCATCTTTCAATCGAGCGATCGCCAATGCTTCAGCAGAAAGTTGGGGAGGAGAAATTGGGATAGATTCAGTAGAGTTCATCATCATGGGAATAGCCGTAACTTTTTTCTATTCTACCGCTTTTAGATCTTTAACTGATTTGGATTTACCAAAACTTTAAATCTGTAAAACCCCCTCTGGCATAACCGTTAACAAATCCCGACGTTGTAAACTTTCTTGATGACAAATCCCATTCGCCGCCAAAAGTCCACTACTCACCGCCCGCTCCATTAAACCACAGGGAAACGGCATTTTCACCCAATCTCCCGCAAAAAGAAGATTACTCATGGTCGTTTGAGTAGTCGGTCGGTCTTGATAACTGTTGGGCGGATAACCTGAAAAATTCTTTTGATTAACTAACTCTCGATGAAGCAGGGTTGCAGAGCTTAAACTAGGAACAATTTCGTATAATTCCTGCTCAAAAGTCGATAATAAAACTTCTTGGGTCGGAAACTCTTTTTCTTTATAACAATAGGCGTGTAACTCCACTACACTACCCCCTGTGCGTTCTGACCAGTCGATAAATTGCTGTTGAATGCGGTGATAAAGGGTAATACTATCGGTCAGCGCATAACCCGAAAGAGAGGCAAAATTACTGTGTTCCCAGTCGAAATCTTTGTCAAACCAAAATCTGGCAACCGCAAAGGGATCGGCGATCGCCAATTTACTCACATTTGCTTTCAGAATAGGGTCAACTTCTCCCGTCATTAAATCAAATAAATGTTGGGTTCCAGGCACATCGGTTGCTAACACATAATAATCTGCTTGGAGGGTGATGGGTTTAGCAGAAGATTCAGGATTGGCCGCGACGAGTTGAACTTGATCGGGTTGGGATTGAGCGACTTTATAACGGGGTAAATTGCGTTTAGCGGGGCCTGAAATCACTCGACCATCGGCATCATAAACTGCTCCATGACAGGGACAAAGTAATTTTCCATCCGCTTGTTTGGCGACGGTACAACCTTGATGGGTGCAAGTGAGAGAAACCGCTTCTTTTTGATTTTTTGACGCTAGAAAAACGCGATCGCCTGCGCCGTAATAATGATTTTTTTTATCACTGATTAACGAATTCTCTGTTACCCAAAAAGGAACATTGGTTTCCGCATTTCCCTGTTGATAACTTAAGGATTTAACCTGACCTTCTGCACAATTAATTTCACTGACGGTTGCTTCTGTAATCACCTTTCCACCATTTGCTTCGATGGCCGCAATCATGGGTTTGACAATACTTGTTACCATGTCATCTTTTGTACCATTAAATGCTAATCCTTCGGGATTTCCAAAAAAGTAAAAATGGAAAAATTGCATCAATTCTCCCGCACTCAAAACATCAGGCGCATTGAGACTAGATTTAGCAAAAGGCAGAAAATAAAGATCGTATAAACCCTGGGGAAAGCCCCTAGAAACCCATTCAGTCACGGAAATACTGTCAAGTTCGTTATAACTTTTAGGGATTTGAAAGCCTGTAATCGCTCGAAATACCTGTAAATGGGAAATTTTCGTGAGATTAATTCCCCACCGTAATCGATTGGGCGAAGAAATGGTTAAATCCACAATATTCCAAGGAAAGGCGGAATGACTGGGACGAAAAACTTCGGGTTGATAGGTATTATTCCGAAATACCAGGGAATAGTAACCCAAGGATTTAAAATTATCGGTAATGGCTAATTCTTTAACTAAACTTTTAAGATTATAATATTGCGGAAAAAACCCATGAAAACCGTGTTCCATCAAAAATTCTTCATCTCCCACTTGGATTTTCCAATTAGCAATTTTGCCACCTAAATTGGGAGATTTTTCCAATAATGTCACCGCAAAACCCCGTTGACTCAATTCATAGGCACAGGCCAAACCTGCTAATCCTGCTCCTACAATCACAACAGATTTTGATTGACTGAGTTGGGTTGGTAGAACAATTTTATCTAATTGATAAACCGCAGGTTGGGGTTTGCTGAGGCGAGAATAACCCAAGGCTCCTCCAACGGAACCCACACCGAGAAATTTTAGGGCTGTACGACGAGAAACGGGGAGATTAGGGGAGGGATTGGACGGTGGATTCATGCGATCGCGTTTAATAATGGATAGTACTTTGTTGTTTGGTAGAGTACAGGATAAGAATTGAATTGATTAAGTTCCGCAGAAAAATTTAGGCTTTTCCAAAGAGTATAGGAAAGCTTATTAACGTAGTATAACGATATGTCATGATTTAGGCAACTTTAGCCAATAAAGGGGCGGCTTTTAGCAGTTTTTGGGTATATTCGTTCTGAGGATTGGTGAAAATGCTTTCGGTGTCACCAATTTCGACAATTTTGCCCTTATTCATCACCGCAATGCGATCGCAGAAAAAACGAGCCACCCACAGATCATGGGTAATAAATAAATAGGTCAAATTAAAAACCGATTTCAACTCTAACATCAGTTCCAACACCTGACTTTGCACACTGGCATCCAACATACTGACGGGTTCATCACAAATCACCAATTTGGGTTTGGTAATTAAGGCCCGTGCGATCGCCACCCGTTGCTGTTGTCCCCCCGATAAATCCTTGGGATAACGGTCATAATACTCTTCGACAGGCGTTAATCTGACCCTTTCTAGCATGGCTTTAACCTGTTTTTCGGCTTCTGTGGGTGTGGCCAATTGATGAATAAACAACGGATCAGCAATGCTTTGACCAATGGTCATCATCGGATTCAGACAAGCATGGGGATCTTGAAAAATCATTTGAATCTCACGACGTTGCAAGCGCATTTCCGATTCGGATAATTGACTGAGATCGGTTCCTGCAAATTCAACCTGCCCTGAAGTGGGTTTGAGTAATTGCAAAATTGTCCGAGAAAGGGTACTTTTTCCACAGCCTGATTCCCCCACCAATCCTAAATTTTCTCCTGCATAAATTTCAAAATTAATATCATCAACGGCCTTAATAAATTTCTTGTCTTTGGTAAACAATTGCTGAATTAAATTCCCTTCCAAACTGAAGTATTGTTTGAGGTTACTAATTTTCAATAAGGGCTTAAGTTCGCTATCTCTGGCTGTTAATTCTATCGGCTCATTTTGATGGTGAATATGCAAAGCCGCTTCTAATAAAGATTGGGTATATTCATGTTGGGGATGATACAAAATCGAATTAATTTCACCCATTTCCACAATTTCCCCTTGATTCATCACTGCCAGGCGATCGCAGTATTCCCCCACCATTGCCAGATCATGGGAAATCAGGATCAAACCCATATCATCTTCGGCACAAAGACGGGTTAATTCCTGTAAAATTTCTGCCGCCACTGTCACATCTAAACTGGTTGTCGGTTCATCTGCCACGATCATTTTGGGTTTCAATAACAACGCCAAGGCCATGGCTACCCGTTGACGCATCCCACCGCTAAATTCATGGGGATACTGACTCCAGCGATCGCCCGTAATTTTTACCCGTTCCAAGGTTTGCAAAGCCAATATTTTGGCTTCAGCGCGGGATAATTGGGGCTGATGGGCCCTTAAAGTTTCCAAACAATGATCGCCAATGGTCATCAAGGGATCAAGACGGGTCATGGGATCTTGAAAAACCAGGGCAACCACCTCTCCCCGAAATTGTCTCAGTTCTGAATCATTGAGATCCAACACTGACTTCCCCTCAAATAAAATCTCTCCCTGATGGCGAGACTCTGCTGGCAATAACCGCATAATCGCTCGTCCCAGGGTTGTTTTTCCACAGCCCGATTCCCCTACTAAACCCAGCTTTTCTCCCCTATTTAGCGAAAAAGAAACATTATTTACCGCCCAACTGTCGCTATGGGGATAGGCGATGGATAAATTTTTTACAGAAAACAGGCTCTCAGTCATCCGTTGTTTCGTCCTCGGTAATCGTGACTATTCTGTATTATCGTAGAATTGTGAAAAAGTTAAAGGGGTTATCCTAAAAAAACCGATGAAACGAAGAGATTTAATTCGCTACACAGGCGCAAGTGTACTGGCCACCCTGGGAACGATGGGAACATCCACCTTCCGTGCGACCCTTGCCCAATCCGCTAATCAATCCCTATCGGTGCAATGGTTAGGCCATAGTGCTTTTCTCTTTTCGGGTAGCGGCATGAAAATTTTGGTCAATCCCTTTAGGACGTTGGGCTGTACGGCGGGTTATCGCTTACCCAGGGTCAAAGCAGATTTAGTCCTGATTAGTAGCCAACTTTGGGACGAAGGAGCCGCAGAAGGATTGCCTGGTAATCCTAAAGTGTTGTTTGAGTCAGGAGTCTATGAAATTAATGGACTGAAGATCCAAGGCGTGCCTTCTCCCCATGATCGCGTCAATGGCAATCGTTTTGGAACCAATGTCGCCTGGCGTTGGACTCAGGGTGGTATTCGAGTGGTTCACATGGGAGGAGCCGCTTCCCCGATTTCTGATGAAGCTAAAATTTTGTTGGGAACTCCTGATCTGGCCCTCATTCCCGTCGGTGGCGGCCCAAAAACCTATACTCCCGAAGAAGCCAAACAAGCGATGTTGACCCTGAATCCAAGAATCATGATCCCGACCCAGTATCAAACCGTTGCCTCCGATAAAAAGACCTGTGATTTAGCCCCCGTCAAGAACTTTTTAGATCTGGTGGAAGGGATGAATCTGAGCTTTATTAAGGGTAACGAAATGGTACTCAGTCGCAATAATTTACCGAAAAGTGGCACATTAATTCGGGTTTTTAATGAAAGAAGTGTTTTAAAAACGGCAGAAATTCCTTCTCTACCGAAGGCTTAGTTCCGATTACCGTCAGCGATCGCGGTTTTCAATGGATAATGGACAATTATTTCCTAAGCTGTCACGAATTTAGATTGCATCATCATTTTGCTGAAAGTCTTGTAACCAGGGGCTTAAGCCCCTTGTCTGCATAAGTAAAAATTAATCACTCCATAACTAGATAAAAGCACTGCTTATGTGTCGTTTGTTAGGATATTTAGGAAAAACAATTCAATTAGAAGACTTATTATACAAACCAGAGCATTCCTTGGTTGTCCAGAGTTATCAACCCCAGGAAATGACCGCAGGAATTTTAAATGCAGACGGGTTTGGAGTCGGTTGGTATGATGCTAAAAAAGAAGTTGCGCCCTATCTTTATAAAAATATTTTACCAATTTGGAGCGATATTAACCTGCCCCATTTGAGTCGTTATGCCGAATCCAATTGTATTCTCAGTTATGTGCGGAGTGCAACACCGCCTCTAGCGGTGGATTTAGGGAATTGCCAACCCTTTACCCAGGAAAAATTATTATTTATTCATAATGGATTTATTAACCATTTTCGGAAAACCCTTTACCGTCCGATTCGTAATTTATTAAGTGATGAAAGCTATCAATTTATTCACGGAACAACGGATTCTGAACATATTTTTGCCCTCCTGATTAATGAATTACAAACCAATCCAGAGATTAGCCTAACAACCGCTTTAAAAAATACGCTCATTAAATTAACCCAATTAGCGAAATCACTCCATACCTATTTTTCAGCGAATATTATTATTAGTGATGGTCAACAATTAATTGCTTCCCGTTATGCAAATCGTCAGCCCGTGCCTAGTCTCTATTGGCTAGAAAACGATTCTCGTTATTCGGATGGGGTGATTGTTGCTTCGGAACCGCTATTTCAAGGAAATTGGCAAACTTTTCCTCAAAATAGCATGATTAATGTCAACAACAATCTGGAAGTCATTTTGACTCCGCTTGAATAACGTTTGAGTTAAAAATTGCGGGTTCCCAACCTGTAGATACTATTTTTGACGGACTGACGCTTTATCTCTGGGATCAGTGAGTCTGAGCTTCGAGTTTAGCCAAACGACTCTTGAGATCTTGGTTTTCCTGCTTGATTTGATCGATTTCTTCCCGTAATTCCTTGACCGCTTTATCGGAACCGAGATTTTTCTGGACTTTGGCGATCGCCTCTTCTGCCAAACGACGCACTCGACCATCAGGAGTTTGATCCGCCAGGGATTGCAAAATATTAATCGCCTTGGGAGTTTCCATCTGACCGAGGGCATTGGCAACGGCGACTTGGGTGAGAAAGAAGGATTCCTGAGCGATCGCGGCTAAACGATCCAGAATTTCAGTAAGTTTATCAGGCGTTTGACCCGTAGAGACTCCTCCTAGTGCGCGAATCGCCGCTAATCGTAAGGGCTGGGGAACGCCCAAGGCAGTATAGGAGAGGATAATATCGACCGCATCCCCAGAAGTTTTAAGTTGGCTTAAACCATTAATCGCGCCACAGCGCACGACTTCATTCCAGCCCGATCGTTCTTCTAAAACAGTCTTTAATAAGGCGATCGCGTCTTGTTCCTGGTGTTTGAGATTTCCTGAAATGAGTGAACCCAGTCCCGATGCCGCCGCCGCCTCTGCATAGTAACTTGTTTCCCCTGTTTCTAGGCACTGCTTGAGGGTGTCATAACTGGCTTGGGTTTTCACCTTGCTCAAACTACTAATAATGGCACGACGAACTTTCGGATTTTCGTTACTGAGTCCCGCAATGAGGGCATCTCCCGCCTGGTCTAATTTAATATTAGCCAACTGATCCGCCACTTCTACCCGCACGCCCCAAAAGGGATCTTGGGTTAAACTTTCCTTCAAAGCTTCCACCACTTCTAAGCCGCCTTTTTTAGCCAACGCGATCGCGGCATAGATACGAGAAACAGGGTCGCGATCGTGTTTCAATTGGGCTTTTAATTCGGCAACGGGATAATCTAGCTCAACGGTTTTGAGGAAATAATTTTCGGCATCAAAACTAATAAAATCGGGCTTAACTTCGAGGGGAAGATAAAAGCTTTGTTCCCGTTCATGAATGCGTAGATTAAAGGTTTTAGATTGGACTTGACCTGCTTGTAAATAATTAAAAGCAATGGGAATTTTAAGATCAAATAAATTCTTAAAATCACTTTTTTCGTCTTCTTTAACCTGGGTTTGAACAACAGTTAATTTAGCTAAATGATTATCCTGATCCCAACTATAGGAGATTTTATAGTCAGGATGACCGCCGCGAAAAACATATTGATCAAAGAGCCATAATAAATTAAAGCCTGTTGATTTTTCTATCGCTCGCAACAAATCAATCGTTTCAACGGTTTTATGGGCGTTATCTTGCACAAACGTATGAATAGCTTTCGTAAATAATTGCTTACCCAAAATACTGCAGATCATGTGATAAACACAGGCCCCTTTTTCGTATAAATGACGATCATATAATTCAATGGCTTCTCGATAAATATTCGTAACAATCGGACGACGATAACGGGAGGAATCTTCCTCTAAATAGTTCCGCGCTTCTCCTAACATATAGTAGGCCGCATCCAAGGAACCATATTCCATTGCTGTCCATAAAACTTCAGAATAGGAAGCCATACCTTCTTTGATCCAGGCGTGTGACCAATGTTTAATGACGACTAAATCGCCAAACCATTGATGGGCTAATTCATGGGCAACGAGGCTTTCTGTATTGCGATTATCTAAGGCCGCTCGTTCGTCTAATAAACAGCGATCGGTTAATAAAGTCGTCGAAGTATTTTCCATTCCGCCAAAGATAAAATCATCCACACAAACCTGGGCATATTTGGGGAAAGGATAGGGATAGCCAAAGGTTTCTGCGAAAAATTCAATCATTTTAGGAGTTTTGCCCATGCTCCTCAAACCATCCGCTTCTCGTCCTTTTTCCACATAATAAGTAACAGGAATATTCTGATAATGATCAATTAATTCGGCAAAATTTCCCACTGCCAGAGTCATTAAATAGGTGGGATGAATTTGTTTTTGTGACCAATGATAAATTTGTTCTGTCCCTTGATCTTCTAATTGAATTAATTCTCCATTAGAAACGGCGATCAAGGGTTTAGGAATTTGTACCCTAATTTCGGAAGTGGCGAGTTGTCCTGGGTAGTCAAAACAAGGAAACCAAAAGCGAGAGTCTTCATCTTCTCCCTGTGTCCAAACTTGTACGGGTTTATGGGGATAATGTTCATCGGGTTCAATAAAATACAGTCCTCTTTGGGGCTGATTAACTTGATAATGAATTTCGATTTCTGTTTTTTCTTCTGGTAGCTTTTGGAGCAGATGAATAATTAGTTTTTCACCATTATAATCGAAGGATTGACTAATATTTTTTATTAATACGGATTGAATGCCTAAGTTCACGGCATCTAGGGTTAATTCTTTAATGTCATTCCGAATAGGAGTGAGGGTGATTTTACAAATTCCTTGGAAAGATTTGTTGGGGATATCGAGTTTTAGGTCTAAAAAGATATGATTTACTTGTCCAGGGCGATCGGGGTTGTAGTGGGGTTTTGCGCCTGGGAGTTCAAAGGATTTGCGTTGATGTTGATTATTTTCGGTATCAAAATTTAGATAAGACATAATAAAAAAATTGGTAATTATAGAAAAATAACAGTGAATTTGGTCAAATTAATCTTCTAGGAAATTTTCGAGTCGATTATAAATATCTTTTCGACTACCTTGTTTCCTTAAACCTACCCCTAAAATATATACAACAATGAAATTTTGTTCAATCTGATAAATAATTCGATATCTTTGACCGACCGCTCTTATACTTCGATAGCCTTTTAATTTATCAGTTAATGCCTTTCCTTGTTGTTCTGGATTAATTTGGAGTTGTTCAATCCTTTTTTTTAGGAGTTGTAAATGTCGTTGATCCTTAATTTCAGACAGCATTTCTAGCGCAATTGTTGTTAATTCAATAGAGTATTCTTGACTCATATTCCTAGTTTTTCTTTTGCTGTTTCCCAAGAGACGGTTTCGCCGCGTTTAACCTGCTCGATACTTTCTTTTAATTTTTGACTAAAGGTTTGATCAGCAAGAATATCTAGGGTTTCCATTAAGGATTCAAATTTTTGATAGCTCATGGCTGTCATTATGGGTTGACCTTCTTGGGTAATGATTAGAGGTTCTTCTGTGATGTCTTTAGCAAGATCTAGAAGACTTTGGTTTGTTTCGGTAAGAGGGATATATTTTGTCATTTTTTTATTGCAATCAATTTAGGTTTCATTTTAACACAGAGGTTTTGAATAGTCAGCGATCGCGGCTTTGTGGCTTTGTTGTTCTTTTCGGGATCGGCATTAATTTGAAATGAAATAATAAATATTTTTAACATTACTGATTGCAATAATTTTTGTTTTCCTATAGAATCTAAAGCAATATTTTCATTTGAGTGTAAAACGATGAAAATTTTTTTGGCAGGGTTGGCGGTGGGAGCGACTTGGGCGGCAAAGGCTTAAGTTTTCACCACGACGATCGATCTCATCTAACTCATCTAACTCATCTAATTTTGCAAGGACAACATAATGGAATTATTTGATATTTTCATCTCTTACGGACGTGAAGATAGTAAAGCTTTTGCCATAGAACTTAATAAACAATTCTAGTTCCGAACAAGTTTGTGTCTTCTTGTATTTCTAAAAGCTTCTTGCTCAAAGGCTTTACGAAAAAACATACATCAAGCATCGTCTTTTGTACCTTCCGATGAGTGTTATTGAGCGAAAAACACACCATCAAAGGACTTTAGAACGGGGTTCAGGAAGCTGAAAGGCTTATTCTCTCGTAGCCACAAACTTGTCTGGAACTAGAAATCATTAATGCTAGATTCTTCATCTAATTCTGCCATGACTCGTATTCCTCAACATCCATCATCTGTTCCAGAGTATCCGCCAAAACCTTCTGGCAGTCAAGTTATGCCTTACCGAAGAGATGGAACTTCTCTGGGAGCTAGAGAAAAATTACTAGATTCGTGTACTCGTACCGTTGAAGCCAGACTGGTATATTCCTGTGGTGAATTAGTCCCTTATCCTACCTTAGATTTCAGTAAGTCAAATGATACAATTACTGTTTTGACCCCAGCTTCGCTAAAACCTTGGTATGTGATAGTTAAGGCATCAGAAGAAGAACAGTACTTTACTGCGAATGAGTTATTTCAGTATCTAACTGAGCTACTGAAATCTAGAGGTCTATAGAAATTGATATCGAGTCATTAATTTACATTCACTTAAAATAATTTGAAAAAATGCAATCATTCCCAAATTTAGACCAGTTAATTCCATCGGATTGGACTCAATTAGCCTATCAAACCCTCCAGGATGGAAAGGCCGCCTTTGGACTCCTTGATAAGACGCTTAAAAATCGATTAACGGATTTTTTTCTGCCCGATCGCCAAAAAAAGACGACTCCTCTCTCGGCGGAATTGACGGCGAAACTCCAAACTCTCAGAAAGGAACTATTCGCTGTTGAATGGGAAGATGCTCAGGCGGGAGTATATCCCGTGAGTTTATTATTTGATCATGAATGGGAGGATTTTTTGCGTTATTATCCTGCTTTATGGCTGGATTTACCGAATGTTTGGCAAAGAATCAGGCAAAAAAAATATCAAAACTTTTCCCCCGATATTGATCTAGAAGGCTATCCCGCCTATTATCTGCAAAATTTCCACTATCAAACGGACGGCTATTTGGGGGAAATGTCGGCGAATCTCTACGATTTACAAGTAGAAATTCTCTTCAATGGGGCGGCGGATGGGATGCGTCGTCGGATTTTGAAACTGGTTAAGGAAAATTTACCTACTGTTGCGGAATTTTCTGGTCAATCTGCAAAAATTTTAGATGTGGCCTGCGGAACGGGGCGATCGCTGAAAATGTTGCGGGCAACTTTCCCAAAAGCGTCTTTGTTTGGAGTAGATTTGTCTCCGACCTATCTGCGAAAGGCCAATCAAATGTTGTCTCAAGAGTTGGGAGAATTGCCCCAGTTAATCCGAGCCAATGCAGAAACGTTACCCTATTTAGACAACTATTTTTCGGCGGTTACTAGTGTTTTTTTGTTCCATGAATTACCTCCCGAAGCTCGACAAAATGTTATTCAAGAAGCTTTTCGAGTTCTCCAACCTGGCGGAGTCTTTGTGATTTGTGATTCGATTCAGGCGATCGATTCTCCCGATTTTCAACCTGTGATGGAAAATTTTCCCCTGCTTTTCCATGAACCCTATTATCGTCATTACATCACGGATGATTTGGTAATTCGTTTAGAGGAATGTGGTTTTAGGACAGTACAGACAGAAAATCATTTAGTCAGCAAATACTGGGTTGCTATTAAACCTTTCGAGGCATAAATAGTCTGATTTTTTTAGTTAAAGTAATTGGCTAGAGTTCCTTATAGAAAGATACAGGTTTCAAATAGCTGTTTTTGCCGATTGAGCTAGGGGTAAGGTAAACCAAAATTGACTGCCTTTTTGGGGAATACTGGAAACCCCGATTTGTCCGCCATGTGCTTCAATAATTTGCCGACATTGATAACAGCCTAGACCGATGCCTGTTAAGCGTTGATTATGTAAACTCCGTAGGTAAAGCTGAAAGAGTTTTTCGCATTGTTGTTGATCCATGCCGATACCATTATCAATGAGGAGACAACGCATCATGTTGCCTTCGATATTTGCTTTGATCGTTAATTGAATGCCAGGCGGATTGTGTTTGAGGGCATTGGTCAGGAGATTATCAAAAACTTGTTTTAAATATTGACTATCGGCAAAGATAGGGGGAAAGGTTTCAGGAATTTGATGGGTGATACTGACTTGATTTTGGGAAAAAGGCGATCGCCATTCTTGCAAAATTTGATCTAAAAAGTTACTCAAATTAATGGGTTGACGATTTAAGAGGAGGGGACGATTTTCTGCACAGTGATTTTCAGAGAGAGCATTTAATAGGGTGAGTTGCCGATCGCCGCTTTGGATCAGACGGTCGAGGATGGAACGGGAAAGGCTTATATTGTCACCAGACCGATTTTGTAGATTTTTCAATAACATCAATAAACCCATCATAGAAGTGCGGAGATCGTGGGAAACGGCTTGCAAAAAGACGGCTTTCATTTCCTGTAGCTCTTCGAGTTCCAGCATTCGATCTTCGAGTTCCAAGGTACGCGATCGCACCTGTTTTTCTAAATTACTGTTAAGAATTTGCACCTGTTGATAGAGTTGGGCCTGTTGTACCGCGATCGCCACTTGAGTCCCCAATTGTTCTAATAAACGGACTTCCCCTTTTTGCCAATGCCGAAATCGAGAACATTGATGGGCAACCAGTAAACCAAGGGTTTGATCCTGGGTCACCAAGGGAACGGCGAGCAGAGATTTAATTTGGTAATGTTGATAATAGGTTTTTAACGGTTTGAGTATATCCAAATCAGCAATATTATCAGCAATAATCACTTTTTGAGGAATAAAAGGCGCGATTTCTTCATAACTGGGGACTTGCTCTTGCCAATCTAAAAGAGATGTTTGATCAGGGGCGATCGCTTCGGCTACCACCCGAAAGGTTTGCTCTTGCACGAAGCCAATATAGACCCGATCCACCTGCAATAATTCCCGCACTTCTGTTACGGTGGTTTGACAAATTTCTCCTAATTCCAAGGATTGTCGAATTTTCAGGGCAACTTCTGCGAGCAGTCGATCCCGTTCTAGGGTGTGGCGTAATTGCTGTTCGATCCGTTGACGTTTGGCGATCGCGGCGACTAAAAGCACGGTTGTTGTGGCAGTAACCATCATAAACGCCTGGAGTACCCAAAAAGCCTGGGGTGAATGCTGGTACTGGAGAAAAAAGAAATCAATTCCTCCATAGGCGATCGCGATGAATAAAAGCAGAAGCCAAGGGTTTTTGTATTTCTTAGAAAGAAAAGAAATCATAGATTTTCCTAAGAATGAACCTAATTTTGCCCATATATTTCCAGAAAAGTGAAATAATTGCAAAGAATTTAACCGAAATCGATTCACTCTATCTAAAGATTGCCTAAACTAGTAATTGTTGCACTTCCCCCGAATGGGTGAAACGGTTCTCCGCTCGTCAATGACCGAACTATGGGGTACGAACTTTATGCGAATTTTAATTGTCGAAGATGATCCGCTCATGCAATTAGGTCTGGAACAAGCCCTGAGTGAACAACCCGACTTTACGATCATTGGACAAGCCGAAGATGGTTATACGGCAGTGCAACAGGCGATCGCACTCCAGCCCGATTTGATCATTATGGATATCGGTCTGCCCCGTTTAGATGGGATTGCGGCTACCAAGCAAATTAAGGAAAAATTGCCCAAGGTGCATATTGTCATGCTCACTTCCCACACTCTACAAACGGAAGTCGTCGCCGCGCTTTCTAGTGGAGCCGATGCCTATTGCGTCAAAGGAGCAAGTTTAGATAGATTATTGGCCGCGATCGCGGCGGCAAAAGACGGAGCAACCTATCTAGATCCGCAAATTGCCCGATTAGTCGTGGATAATCTCAAACCCACCTTCCAACAAACCGATTCGGGAGTCGCGAATCTGTCAGAACGGGAAATGGACGTTTTAAAGTTAATTGTGGAGGGGAAAAGCAATAATGAAATCGGTGAAGTGCTTTATCTGAGTACCAATACCATCAAAACCCATGTACGGGGCATTATGAATAAGTTATCCGTTGATGATCGGGTTCAAGCCGCAGTGATTGCCCTGCGATCGGGGATTGTTTAAGATCTTTGACCGTAGGGACGGGCCAGGGGTTCTCCAATAAATACGCCCTGACCTGGCCACGCCACACTGCGCCAATAACTTTCTAAGAGCGTTGCTCCATTGAGATAGGATTGGATAACTACGCCTGGATGGGGAAATTTTTGCAAAAAGTTACAGGGTTCGACTACTGCGCCATAACTACCCGTTACTCCTGCTTCTAGCCAGCGTAAACTACTCATTTGGGAGCTATCGGTGAGTTGTCCACCCAGGGAGGTAAGGTGATCGGCGATCGCGCCTGGCCTAAATCGATTCGTCTTAATTTTGTCAACCTGAGCGCGTCCCGTAATATAAAACATCACATCAGTCTTATTCTCCAGGGCATCACTTTTAGGAGTCACAATCCGCAAACGAGAACCCAGATAATTAATTACAGCAGGATAAAACTGCGATCGCACATTACGAGGCTTATCACTGGTATCCATTAGATAGGCCGTCCCTGGAGGATGGGTTGCATCGGAAGCCACTCCGCGATCGATTAATCCCTTCGCTTCAGTAAAATTCGTCGCGGCGATCATCATAGTCGGACGCATTTTAAAATCTTGATAGGGATGAATTGTTTCCTGATTGAAATAGGGATTCACGGCAGTCGGCTTACAGCCATCGGCACAATGGGAAGGATCGTAGCCAAAGGCAAAGGCACTGGTAATCGACATACAATCGACTCGGTAGGGGGCAGCCCAGGTAAGAGCATAACCTTCTACTTGGCTCGGTGTTTGGGCTTTAACCTTTCTTTGTAAGGCTAAAAATTCTTCCGACGAAATCTCAGAACGATTAGCGGGAAAGGAAATTTCAATAATATTTTGCTGAGGAATTTTCCGTTGGCGTTGATAATATTCCGCAATTTGCACGCTTAGGGGATCGGCTGTATTGACAATTACTCCCAAGTTGCGAGCCGTAAATTGGGTAGAGGGAAAAAATCGCTGACTAATCCAGTCGCAAGCATTTAAGTTAAGCAAAAAAAAGCCAACCAAGGGAACTTTAAGACAATAATCTAACATGAATTTTTGTCGATTTCTCATTGTAGTGATAAGGAGTAAGAAATAGGGAAAAGAGAGAAGATGCCTCTACTAAACGAATTTCCCCTACCCTAATTTTTAGCTAAAATCTAATATTTGCGAACCTTTCCTGTAAATCCAGAGGCTTTAAATTTTTCGAGTTTTAAAGGAGTCGGTTGATTGGCGGGTACGCTAATTCGTACTTCAAAGTCATGGATACCAGGCTCAATTTCGGCGATAGATCCCACTCGATTACGATTCTGCATAGCAGGTTCATTATTCGCATCATAAATCCAGCCAAAAACATCGGCATCATAGACGGTTTTTCCTGTGGTATTTTTGGTTTTTCCTGTTACCAGAAAACAACTGACAGGATCACTAGAACCACTCCCCACGCCTCCTGCTGCTAATTCGGAGGGACATTCTTTGTAGGAAATATCGATGAGGGGAATTTCGGTGAGGGCGATCGCGGAGGGAGAGATGAGTAAACTGCCGAGAGACAGGACACAAGCTAAACAAATGCTAACAATGGCTCGTATTATCATAAAAAAAATTCTTGTTATTGCGATTATTGTCTAGTTTATCAGAAAAATGGGTCTAAAATCCCGTTCTTGAGGAAGGTTTTATCTTTTCTAGGGGCGAATGGTGATCGTCCTTAATTAACTTCGTTTAATTTAATCGCGATCGCCTAATTTTAAAGAATATTTCAACTCGTAAAATGTCGAAAATCTTTAGCACCAATAATTGATAAACCTTGTTTTTCCCGTTCTGCTAATTCCAAATTAAGAGCCAGGAGTTTAGTTAAAATATCCTCCTCTGCTTTAAAATCATAGGCTTCCATTACTAGGCGATCGAGTTGGGCATGAAGTTTAAATAGTTGACTAGCCGATTCATGGAAATATTCATTATAAAGTTTGGTGATACTCCATTGTTTAGTTTCAATTTGTTCAGCACGATACTGATGTAATTCTTTCGCTTTATTCCTAATTTTTTGGGCTAAATCAAGTTTAACATTTTGGGGAAAGGGAAAGGTTTCGAAACACGTTGTATTGGTATAACGAGTATCACTTTTAAGAGTAGAACGTTGCGCTCTTACCCAGAGTTGATGAATTTGGGAAGTGAGAATTCCTAACATCAAAAAATCATCGGAAGCAATTACCATATTTGCTTCACAAGGCAAAATAGAAACATTAACAGGGGTAAACATGACCCATTTAGCAATTTTGGGCAAAGCAAAATAACATTCCAAGCCTTCTAAAGCTTTTCTCATATTAGGAGCGTGTTCTCCAAAACGCCACCAGTTTACTCTTCTAGAAGTTCTACGATTATTATCTCTTTCTGGCTTGACTTTTTCTCGAACTCGCTGAAAAGGTAACTTATAATCTGAAGCTTGCTCAATACTCATATCATTAAAATCAATCACCCAATCTAGTTTTTGGTTAGGATTAATTAAACTCTTACCATCAATCATTGGTTTAAGCACGTCAGCATTTTTAGCATTTATTTTTATCCATTCTTTAGCTTCTTCTTCAGAGAGAATAAATCCTTTTCCTCTCAATCCACAGGATTCAAAAGACATATCTTTATTTATTTGTAATCTTATCGCACTAACGACAGATATTTCATTTTTTAGAGAAGAAGAAATCAATGGAACTTCAATTTCATCTAAAATTCTACGTTTTGGTTCTTGTCTTGACCAATTAACAATACTGACATGAACTGCCGCTTCTCCCGACCATTCTTGGGTAGAAACCGCATTATGAATAATTCCGCCGTGATTAACCACATAATCTAAACTCGCTCGCCTACCCGAAACCTGAGTAATCGAATTTGTCCCGACTAAACCAGCCCGTGTTTTTTCCCCTAAAGAATCCGAGGCTTTTCTAAACCAAAATACACAAAAATCAGGTTGTCCTTCCACATCAGGAAAGGCTTTATAAATCTTCTCTGCATACTTACTTCCTAATTCTGAACGCAATTTTTTACCGCCCAAAAAAGGAGGATTTCCAATAATGGCATCAGTAGTTGGCCACTGGGTAAATAGGGCATCTTTACGGACAATATTTTGATCCAACGTATCCAAAGGTAAAGCAGGTTCCGTTAACTCAAACTTATCGATCGCGACCTTGCGAGCAATCATCATCGTCACCCGTGCTAACTCTACCGCGAAGGGATTAATATCAATTCCATAAAATTGTAACGGAGTAATCACCCCAATTCTTTGCTGATCATTATTGTTAGAAAGGAGCGCGATTTTATCAAATAAAAGTCTTTCAATGCGCTTAAGTTCTTGATAGGCAATATACAGAAAATTACCCGAACCACAAGCAGGATCAAGCACTCGATAATTCCTTAATTCTTGCTCTAATTGACTTAATTTTATTAACGTATCAGCTTCTTCAATTTTTTCTTCCCAATATTCGCTAATCGTCGGACGGACAATCTTCATAATATCCACTTCTGAGGTAAAGTGCATTCCCTGGGCATGACGTTCCTGGGCATTAGCTGTCCCCTCAAAAATACTCCCAAAAATTGCAGGACGGACTTTATTCCAATCTTGCAAAGCCGTTGCATTCAACAGTTCTAATTCTTTTTCTGTTAACTCAATCGGTTCGATATTAGCAAATAAACCTCCATTAAAATAATCAACTCCCTTATAACGACCTGCGGGGGTAATCCCTGGCGTATTCATTGCCTGAAACAAACCGCCTAAAACATCATAACTACTGGCTCCTTTCATGCAAGCTTGAATACAATCTACAAATAAATCCCTGGGTAAAAGCTTACGATCTTCGGCAAACATCGCCAAAACACACTGCAAGATAAAACGCTGGGCCATGAATTCATCATAGGTTTTCGTCTGTTCCTTACGCTTTTTGAGCATTTGGAATAAATCACCCATTCTTCGGGCCGCTTTTTCCGTGACTTCTACCTGATTATTATGAAAAATCGGGGTGTAATTCGTTGTTTCTAGAAAACGAAAAGCACTGGCTCGTTCGGGTAATTTTTCGAGAGAAATAATATCAACGGGCGTATCAATCTGAAGATTAAAATCATAAATCCAAAATTCATCAAAATTACAAAGCACCACATATCGCGGGCGATTCGGAACCAGATGAGTCCAATAACGAAAAGCTTGGGGATAATGTTTATCGAGATTTTCGCCTCGTTTCTTCATCTCAATTAGGACACGAGATGGCCAAACTAAATCCGCAAAACCTGTTTTTCCCTGCTGACTACTTTTTTGAATTCTTTGTTCATAAACCGCTCCTGCTTCCTTGGCTCCTGCATGGCCAAAAGCTTGAAATAAGCGGTCTAGAAAAATTTGAGCATCTCCTTTTTCGTCACCTTTAATATATTGACAGCAATAATTAACAAATTCTTGGAGAGGTTTAACCGATATTTCGTTCATAATTGACAATTGATATTAAAATAAATTTTTTCGATGCGATCGCGAAGCGGCACTGGGTGATCGCGTTTTTTCTATGCTTCAAAAATAAAAGCGATTGTTGATCAAGTTCATTAATATTCTTGACCGAGATAAGATTGATGGCTATGACGAACATGAAGAATTGCCACAACATCTTTTTCAACTACAAACAAAACTCGATATTTTCTTTGTTTTCCAACCCAAATTTGTCGAATTTCACGACCAATCATGGATGCTTCTGCGGCGATACTACAACGATTGGGAAACTCTTGAAGTGAGCTAATCACATCCTGAAGTTCGTAGTACCAATTGTTAGCAATTTCTGGACTGAGATTGTCGCACATCCAGCGATAGGACATTTCAATTTCTTGAAACGCATTAGGCTGTATAAAAACCTGATAACTCATGGGCGAGAGGGAATATTAAATTTATTTTCTAACGCGACTAAAGCTTGCTCGGCAGGGATTCCTTCACCATGATCGAATTCATCTAATCCTTTCTGAATCCCGACGATTGCTTCTAGGTAATCAATGCGTTCTATGAGTTCTTGATAGGTGGCTAGGGTCTGCTTGGTCGATGTTTTTAATGATTGTAAAAAACTAAGTAAATACTCTAGCTGTTCGTTGGGAGTGCTATCAATTTCTTGTAATAGCAATTCTTTGATCGTCATTACAGTTAATCGGTGTAATTAGGTTGGATTTATTTTTCCAGTATAGCGATCGCCTCTCACAACTTACAACAGAAAAGCGATCATCGTTTTAATTTGCCTATATTTCTGCTAATTAACAGGTTTTTCCTCAATAGGCGGTGCGGGGGGAGCATTTTCTGGAAGCGGTTTAATCTCAGGAGTCGGCGTTGAGACGGGACTCGGTTTTTCTTCAGGTACAGGAGTCGGCACAAAAATAGGAGTCGATTTGACCGAAGGCGTTGGATCGGGAATCGGGGTTAAGGGGGGAATGGGATTTTCGGGATTCATTTCAGGAGCGAGACTCGGAGAAACTTCAGGCGTGGGAATCGGAGTCGGCACAGGGGTTGGAATTGGGGTCGGTACAGGAGTGGGTCTGACGGTGGGAATCACTAAAGGAGTCGGAGTCGGGAATGATTCTGGTTGGGTGGGTTCAATGCTTTCGGTGGGAGACGGCTGGGGCGGTTCCATTCGTTTTTTCGTCGCCATTAAAAAGCCCACTGCTAATCCACTGACAATAATGACGAGGAAAATTAAGGGCATGATAATCCAAGCGATCCAAGGATTCCCCTTTTCTTCGGTTTCTTCTTCTTCCATTTCAATGGTGGGGTTGGTCACGGGACGATTGGAGCGGCGTTTGGGATTGGAACCAACAGCAACGGTCGCTTCGGTACTATTCTGAAAACTATTCTGGGTCTTATGGGGCAGACGACTCACTAACGCCATTAACATTTCTTCTGCCGAGGTAAAGCGATCGCGGGGATGAAAATGAATACTTTTGTCTAATACATTGGCCAGTTGAGCAGAAACCTGGGGAGCGTCTTTGCGCCAGAGAATTTCTCCTGTGCGAGGATCAGATTCTAAATATTGGGGAGTTTTGCCCGTTAATAAAAAAATCGCCGTTAATCCCAAACTATACAGATCACTGGAATAAACAGGACGACCTGCGGCCTGCTCTGAGGACATATAACCAGGGGTTCCCAAAGCAATGGAATAGGCACTGCGACCATCGGGATTAACCACCGTCGAGATTGCTTCCTTGATAATGCCAAAATCAATCAGGACAGGCTTGCCATCACTATTACGGAGAATAATGTTATCGGGTTTGATATCTCGGTGAATAATGCGACGTTCATGGATAAAAGCCAAAATAGGCAGTAAACCAATCAGTAAATCCTGAATTTGTTCAGAGGAAAAATTCCCCTGTTGTTCGTGTTTTTGAGTCAGCGTAAAACCTTCGACCCATTCCTGCACTAAATAAAAATTATTTTTTTCAGTAAAATAAGCATAAAGACGGGGGATTTGCGGATGATTTTCGCCTAAATCTTCTAGAATTGCCGCTTCCCGTTGAAATCGTTCCTTGAGCCATTGGGGAACTTCGGGATCTTCGACGAGGGGTTTGAGCAGTTTAATCACGCACTTTCGAGCCGAAGGCATATGGGTATCGGTTGCTAGAAAGGTTTCTCCAAACCCTCCTCTACCGAGAGTTGCCACAATCTGATAACGATTATTTAAAAATTGAGTTGTCATGCAAGAATTTGGCTAGTAGCATTGCCTACTATAACAAGATTTAATTTATGGATTTTTTCTAGTTTAACCAAGAGTCAAGACCCAATTGCCAATTCTCTACTTCGGTATTGACTGCGATCGCGTATTTTTTTTCTTTTTCATTAAAAGTATCAGTATTTGCCTTTTGTTGAGCGAGTAAATCAGCCGTTGCGTCAGAAATATCACCTTTCCTGGTTTGTAACCGAGTTTTTAAAGTGTCCATTGAAGCTTGACAATGCAAAATTTTTAAGGAAAAATCACCCTTTTCTGCCGCATTTACAATCGGCGATCGCCATTGATGACGGTCATATTTCGCATCGAGAATCACTGAAAATCCTTGACTGATTAATAAAAGACCTAATTCTAACAGAAATTGATAGGTTTTCTCATTCATTTCTGGACTATATAAGTTATCATCTCCAGCTTGATCCAATGGAATTCCTGCTAAATGTTTTCGCACCGCATCAGAACGTAAATGAATGGCATTGATTTTAGGCGCAAGATATTTGGCTACCGTACTTTTCCCCGAACCCGACAAGCCCGACATGACAATCATTTTTCCTGGGGAACTCTGGGTATATTGCCAGGCTAAATGGTAATAATTTTTCGCGATTTGTTTGGCATTTTCTTTGTCTGATTCAGCAATATTTGGATCATCTAATAACAAAGAAGTTACCTTTGCTCGTACATAGGCTTGACGACACAAATAAAAAGGCAATACTTGCAATCCTTCCCAATCTCCTGTTTTTTCTAAATAGGTATTGAGAAAAATATTCCCTAAATCCTTTCGTCCCTTAGCATCCAAATCCATTACTGTAAAAGCGATATCATACATCACATCGACAAAACGAAAAGGTTCATTAAATTCAATGCGATCAAAGAGTTGAATTTGATTGTGCCAATAACAAATATTTCTCAGATGTAAATCGCCGTGACATTCCCGAATTTTATTGTTTATACAACGAGATTCAAAAATTGCTTGTTTTTCGGTTAAAAAATTATCGGTAAATTGTTGCGTTTCTCGATATTGTTCCAAGGTTTGAGCAATTCCAATATATTTTTGGGTTGCCTGATAATTACTATCAATGGATTTTTGGATAATTTCAACCTTGCCAAAACTTTTAATATAATCATTGGTATTCGTTTTTTGGTGAAAATTAGCAGCCACTTCTCCCAATTCTCGTAGATGGAATTCTTGTAATTCCCCTCTTTCAAACAAACTAATTAAAAGAGCAGACTGGGGAAACTCAGCCATTTTAAGGACATATTCTACAACATTTTCATGACTTCCTAAAACTAAAGAATCATCGATCTCACTAATCGGCAAAACTTCCAGATAAATCTCAGGCGCGATCGCTTGATTCATCTCCAATTCCTGTTGCAGAAAATAATGACGCTTTGCGAGAGTCGAGTAATCTAGAAACCCAAAATCAACATTTTTTTTGATTTTATAGGCATAGTTTCCCGTTAAAAATACAATGGAGCAATGGGTCTGAATAACTCGAATTTCAGGTTGTACTGAATGGGGATAAAAACTCGACCCCTTCATTGCTTGGATAAGTTGGGGAAAATTCATGATAATAAATTCTAATTCCGAAGAAGTTTGTGTCTATGTTTTTGTGTCTATATTGACGAAAACAAGAATTAGGCAATAACCGTTAACCCTTGTAAAAAATCATTCAGGTGGCGATCGTGATCATGGCTCAAATCGCCCAGGGGTAATTCTTCCAAAGTAAAAGCTTTGACATCTAATACTTCTAGGGTATCGTTTGTGGCTAAATTCCCTGCAACTTCGGCTTCTACTAAGACGGTGATGGAGTGCATTCGTGGATCGCGATCGGGATGGGAATAAACGCCTACCAAACGCCTAATGTTGAGTAAATTCAGTCCCGTTTCTTCCGTGAGTTCCCTTGCGACTGTTGTCGGGATATCTTCTCCGTAATCGACTAATCCACCAGGTAATCCCCACTTCCCAGAGTCTCGTCGTTGGATTAGGGCAATGCGTCCATCGGGCAAAATAGGAACAATGGTGACACCCGTGATAGGGTGACGGAAGGCAACTTTTAAAAACGTTTTGAGGTATCGCCAAATTTGTTTCATAAAAAAGCATTTAAAAAAGAGTAATTTTAGGTTATCTCATAAATGCTTTTTTTTCATCAGAGCATGGGTTAGAATGGCATTGATAAACTTTTTCAGTACGAGGATGTTTAAGCTATGTCAAGCCCAGTGACCGTTGAGACGGACTTAAGGGAAATCCTAAATAAAATGGACGAGCGTTTTGACAAGCTGGAACAACGTTTTGATAAATTAGATGCTCGTTTCGACAAAATTAATGAGCGTTTTGAAAAGACGGATGAGAAGTTGGATAAACTTACTCAAGAAATTAACCAAACTAACATCAAATTGGCAACCGTCGAGACCAAATTGACGGGGTTAGAAAGTCAAGTCAGAGAATTGGGCGGAACCCAGAAAAATCAACTCTGGTCACTGATTGTCATTGTTGCTGGTGCGCTTTTGGGCATTACAGCGAAGTTATTCCTTTCCAATTCTTAGTCGTTTTTTAACGCTGATCCAGTCAATTTCAATTAAATTTACCCTATTGCCCAAGTTCTGCTTTGGCAGAGGCGATCGCCTGTCGGACTTGCTCAAATCCTGTTCCACCGTAACTATTGCGGGCAGCTACCACTTGTCTAGGCGCGATCGCGTCATAAATATCGGTTTCAAAGGCGGGATGTAAGGCTTTCCATTCTTCTAGGCTGAGATCCTTGAGTAATTTACCGACTGCGAGGCTACTTTTGACGACTTTTCCCACTAAATTGTAGGCTTCTCGGAAAGGCACACCCTTGGCGGCTAAATAATCTGCCACATCGGTTGCATTAGAAAAATCTTCAGAAACCGCTTCTGCTAGTCTTTCTTGACGGAAAATAATCCCTTCTTCTAATAAAACCGTCATCGCTTCGAGGGAGACTTTAACGGTTTTGACCGCATCAAAGAGAGCTTCTTTGTCTTCCTGAAGGTCTTTGTTATAGGCTAACGGTAAACCTTTCATCAAAACCAGCATTCCCTGAAGATGCCCAATCACTCGCCCTGCTTTACCGCGAATCAGTTCGGGAACATCGGGATTTTTCTTTTGGGGCATGATGCTAGAACCCGTTGCACAACTATCGGTTAGGCTAATAAAGCTAAATTCCTGGGAAGCCCAGAGAATCATTTCTTCACTCAAACGGCTGAGATGTACCATGATTAGGCTCGCCGCATTGAGAAATTCAATGGCAAAGTCGCGATCGCTGACTCCATCCAGGCTATTGGCGTAAACTCCTTCAAAACCGAGTAAATTAGCACTGTAATGGCGGTCTATGGGAAAGGTGGTTCCTGCTAAGGCTCCTGAACCCAAGGGAGAAATATTAGTACGGGCGCGAATTTCGCCTAAACGTTGCCAATCTCGCTGTGCCATCTGAAAATACGCCAAAAAGTGATGGGCGAGGCTGACGGGCTGGGCGCGTTGGAGATGGGTATAGCCTGGGATCAGGGTTTCGACATTGTTATCAGCGATCGCCACCAGAACCCGTTGAAAATCTCGAAGATAATCCCGAATTTCGTCTATTTCTGAGCGGAGATAAAGCCGAACATCGGTTCCGACCTGATCATTACGAGAACGGGCTGTATGGAGTTTTTTGCCCACATCTCCTACTAATTCCGTGAGTCGTCGTTCTACCGCAAAATGCACATCTTCTTGATCAATGCCTGGGGTGAATTTACCGTCGCGATATTCCTGACGGATGGTTTCTAATCCTTCGACCAATTGATCGGCCTCTGTGGGTGAAATAATCCCCGTATGGCCTAACATTTTGGCGTGGGCGACTGATCCGTTTAAATCATACTCGATCAGTTCAATATCAAAGCCGATACTGGCATTAAAAAGTACAATGGCGGGGTGCAATGACCCTTCAAAGCGATCGCTCCACGTTTTTTTTGCTGTTGTCACGATAAAACCCTGTAAATTGTAAATCAATGAATTAGTAGGACTGACTTGGGGTTAATAAACTAACCGAGAAACCCCTTGAGTAGCCAACCAATAACTAGGCCGATACCCAGGGCCCAGACTTGACCCGTTTTGATAAAATTTTGGAAAGATTTCTGAAAATCGCCAAGAATATCTATTTTTTTCATGTCTGCTGCACTTTGGGCAAACAGGGTTGTCAAGTCAGAGAATTGATGACCCAGAAAAGAAATACTGTGATGATCGAAGAGGGTATCAACACCACTTAAACTGAGGGTTGAGATATCTACCATATTTACAAGAAGCATTTCATTTATCCTAGATTATAAAGTCTTACTCCGATGATTTTACCCGCATAATGACCAGGGTCATATCATCTTGATGATTATTTCCTGACCCAATAAAATCCTGAATCCGATCAAAAATGTAATCTAGGATAGCCTGGGCCGTTGTTCCCCGTTCACACCCTTCCCGAAAAACCCGTTTTAAGTTCCCTTCATCAAAGCGATCGCCGTTATTGTTGACTGCGTCAGTCAGACCATCGGTGTAATAGATTAAAACATCCCCAGGAGTCAGTTGAACCTGAGCATCTTCGTATTGGGAATCTCCATCTAATCCAATCAGAGAGCCTTCTGTATCCAGAGAGCCGATGAGATCTTGGGTTGATTTCCACAGTAACGGGGGATTATGGGCCGCATTACTAAAGGACAGAACACGGCTTTGAGGATCATATTCCGAATAAAAAAGCGTAACAAACCGATGGGAGTTTTCTAAATCGGCGTACATCACGCGATTCAGGTGGTGAAGAATTTGGGCAGGACTATGGCGGTTGAGGACTTCAGCCCGCAACATTCCCCGCGTCATGGTCATAATCAACCCTGCTGGAACGCCTTTTCCCATGACATCCCCAATGACAATACTCCAAGGCACAGAAGGCGTGGATTCATTTTTGGAATTTTTCCCATCTTGGCGTAATTGGTCGTAATTGGTGGGAATAAAGTCATAGTAATCTCCCCCCACACGGTTGGCCGTCACGCAACGAGCCGCCAGGTCTAATCCTTGAATTTGGGGACATTGCCTCGGCAAGAGTCGGTCTTGAATTTCTGACGCGATTTCCAGTTCTCGGTCTTGTCTTTCTTTGGCCCGCAATTCAGACGTTAATTCACTATTGGCGATCGCGACAGCCGTTTGATCCGCAACAAGTTGTAATAGTTTCCGTCGCGTTTGAGTCCAGAGATATTGGGAATCCACACTAAAAACATAAAGCTTACCCCGTTCTTCATTTTTGACTAAAATCGGGGTGTTATACAGTCGAATACGAGAACCTAAACAAGACCGAATTTGTTCATCCAAACTCGTCAACGACGTTTTTTGATCCTGTGTGTTGCTATCATCATTCAAGGTTTTAAGAACCCCTTCTAGGGCTTGACGAATTTCCTGGGTCAATTGTTGGGGTTGACCATGAATTTGTTCTAGGGTAATTTGTGCCTTCGTTTTGAATAAAATTAAGGCACTCGCCTCTGCATCGGTCACTCTCGCGGCCATCAAAGGAGCGAGTTCTAAAAATTGATTGAGATTATTAAAACTTCTGAGGGCAAATCCCAGAGAACTTAATAAATTTTGAACCTTGCCCTGTTCTCGATACAAACTCGCAACAAGCTCTTTCAAGGCCAACATAGGAGAGGTTTCGGCTTGAAGATTGCTAGTGACAGCATAGGGTTGGGGAGAAGACTGACGGGAATTGGGTAAAGCAGTCATCTGTCAATAGGGGCGATTATTAACGCTAAAGAAAATTAAAAATAACAAATTTTTTAACAAACCACTCAACTTAATTAATCATGATCAATAACTTTATTTTATGATTATAGGTAACCCTTGCTTTGTTACGACCAGTTTACCGTTCCCATAAAATTTGTCTTACATCAAAGTATCATGGATAATAATAGTTGATGTGATAGACAATAATGATTGCGGCTAGATATTTTCATAGGGCAAGAAAGATATCAATTTTTTTAAGGTTTTTACCAGTCAGTAAACGACTGACTCAACGTTTAGGATGACTTAATTTTATAAAACAATAATAAATCAAGAGGATTAAAATTTGAGGCTGGTTAATCTTAACTCACATCTGTGATTTTGCCAAGATTTTAAATTCAATTTTTAGTCATAGAAACGATTATTGTTGACCAATGATCGTTGGAGCCGTTGCGATCACGCAGTGCCGCCTTGCGATCGCGAACCTTCTAGCTGATAATAATGGGCATGATCACAGATTCCTCTCTCTTTGAATTTGAAGCTATTACGGTTGATGCCGAGGGTAAACTTCTTAAAAAGGAATGCCTAGCAACCCAGCATTATTTAGAGCCACTAAAAGACGAAATTTTCTTGGATATGGTATCGATTCCCCCTGGGCAATTCCTCATGGGTTCCCCTGACACCGAAGAAGGCTATCACTTTTCCCAGGGGCCTCAACATCGAGTTAGTATTCCCAACTTTTGGATGAGTCGATATCCGATTACCCAGGCTCAGTGGGCAGTGGTGGCAAGTCTCCCTAAAATTGCCGAATCTCTTGATCCAGAATGCGCTAATTTTCCGGGAGCTGATCGTCCCGTAGAGCAAGTTTCCTGGTATGACGCGATGGAGTTTTGTGCAAGATTATCCCAATTAACGAACAAACAATATGACTTGCCCAGGGAAGCAGAATGGGAATATGCCTGTCGAGGAAACACTCAAACCCCTTTCCACTTTGGGGAAACTCTTACCACCGATCTCGCCAACTATTCAGGGGTAGATTGGGAATATCAAGCAAAAATTTGTAGTAAAGGAGCCTATGGTGCGGGGCCCCTGGGGTGCGATCGCCGAGAGACGACACCCGTTAATCATTTTGCAGTGGGAAATATCTTTGGACTGTCGGATTTACACGGCAATATTCGAGAATGGTGTGCCGATCCCTGGCATCGTAATTACACCGATGCGCCCACCGATGGCCGTATTTGGCAGATCAATGGAGATGAGAGTAAACGAGTGATTCGGGGAGGCTCCTGGAATGTGGGGCCCCAAAAATGTCGTTCCGCTAGACGCGATCGCTTTGATCCCCATGCTTCCTTGTATGACATTGGTTTTCGGGTCGTTTATCGATTTCGTCACTAGGCAAATATTGTTTTTTATCTGCCCATGACAATTAAACAATCTCTCTCTCTTTTTACGGTTAAGTCTTCTCGCGTTAATCGATAACTTTGGATACAAAATTACAAAAATAGCAGAAGGTAAATCATGGACAAATAACTGTGTCAAAGGCTCATTCTCCTATGCAGTAATTGCTTGAATCTTTCTTGATAGAAAAATTATTTTAGTTGTCTAATTTTTTTGAAGCTTGACAGGTCATTTTTTTATGGTAAAATCTGTATTTAGCTTCTTTGATTAGGAAATTTCTGAAAACGAGGACTGTTTCCCTAATCCCTTTAGTTGACTTGATAAAATGTCCTTGGATGACATGATTCATAATCAACATTAAATACACAACACTATCGACACAACTTTATTCTCTGAATCACGATACCATTATGACCACCATGCCATCTAACAAATATCAATCTCTAGCGATGGGGATCGCTACATTAGGAGTAATCTCCAGTTCCACACTACTGGCTCCTTCTGCTAATGCGTTCACGATCGGCTCGATTGGATCTAACTCTCTCACTGTTGGATCTACGACTTTCTCTGACTTTAGTACCACCACCGCCGATTTGAATTGGCTTGATTATGCGATTACCGCTTCTTCAACACCCGTAGGTGCCCAGTTATCTCTTAATACTGGTGGTGTTACAGTCGGAGCAGGTTCCTACAACATTACCTACAAAGTCACCAAAACTGGCGATCCAATGGGCGGCGTTTTTGTAAACCAGAACGCTTTTAAGAGTTCTTCTCTGAAAAGTATTTCTTTAACGCCTGGTGGAGCTGATATTGCAGGATTTCCTATCACTAGTACTGATTCTGCCTTTTTAGGTTTTATTTCTCCTCCTTTAAGTGAATTTTATGTTACGGATACTATCACCATCAATCCTCCTGATGGTTTCCTAACCTCTGTTTCTAATACCTACGTTGCTGTCCCTGAACCCCTAACGATGTTGGGAGCAATGACCGCCGCAGGATTTGGTGTTGGCTTTAAACGAAAGTTAGCGAAGGCTGGCAAAGCAAAAGCCGAGAAAGCATAGATAATAGCCTGAACGATAGGTTGAAATCTAAAGCAGAAAGTATTATGACTTCCTGCTTTTTTTATGGGCAATTTTTGTTCTGAAGAATCGTAAGTTTTTTTAAAGAGAAAAGTCTCCTATAATTCTGACTTCGGGTTCCAACAATAGGGAGCAATGGGCCTGTACCTGTTCTTGAACATGACAGATCAAATGAAAAATATCCTGGGCCTTGGCATTTCCCGCATTGAGAATAAAATTAGCGTGACGATGGGAAACCTCTGCACCACCGATACGATGACCTTTTAATCCCAATTGTTCAATAATCCGAGCCGCATACTGGGGAGTGGGGTTACGAAAAACACTGCCACAACTGGGTTTGTCGTAGGGTTGGGAGTTTTTTCGGTGATGTAAATTATGACTGGTTTGGGCCATCACTTCTTGACGATCAAATCCCATTTTTAGCTGAAAAGTTGCTTCAATCACCAATCGGCGATCGCCCTGTAGATTAGAGGTACGATAACTAAAGCCCAATTCTTCCGCCGTCAAGGTTTCTAAGGTTCCATCGGGGGACAGCACCACAGCATTAATTAGACAATCAGAGGTTGATTGATTATGCGCTCCTGCATTCATTACCACTGCGCCCCCCACTGTGCCTGGAATTCCCACGGCCCACTCTAAACCCAACCATCCCTGTTTTGCCGCTTGCCAAGCAACTTTGGCGATCGGCTCCCCTGCTGATGCCGTAATCCTTCCTGTCTCTAGATCTAATTTGCTCTGACGAAGATAACGAGTGCTGAGAACTAACCCTGGGATACCCTGATCACTAATCAGGAGATTTGAACCCGCCCCCAATAAAGTTAGGGGTAAATCTTGTTTCTCGAACCAATCAAAAATTACATACAGATCATCACGAGTCCGAGGTGCGGTATACCATTGGGCTGCCCCCCCCACTCGATAGGAGGTGTAATCTGCTAGGGATGTATTGGTATGAATGAGCGTTTGGGTCTGTGCTAATTGAATAGGAGCCGAAAGAGGACGGGAAAGGATAGAAAAAGTCATGATGCGTTTGGAAATTTTGCGGCAAGTCAGGCGTTAAAAAAGAAGGTTTAGGAAAGGAGTAAGTTAACTGGAAGAAAAGGGGCGATGAAGATTTTAGAACCCATTTGAAGCCCTAGACTCATCATTTAAGGCATGGTTCCTGATAAATTAAAATCTGTCATGAAAATCAATATTCAAGATTAATAAAGACTATGGGGAACAGTTTGCTAACACATCGGGAATAATTTGATTCAAATTGCCTGCCCCTAAGAATAGGGTCAAATCCCCTGATTGTAAAGTTTTACCTAAAAATTGAGTAAGTTCTACCAAAGAAGGCTGGTAAATCACATTTTTGTGATGCTTACGGACAGCTTTCACCAGGTCTTCTCCTTGAATATTCATGGTATTGGTTTCTCCTGCTCCATAAATATCGGTCAAGATCACTAAATCGGCATCTTTAAAAGAAGTGGCAAATTCTTCTAAAAAAATACTGGTACGACTATAACGATGGGGCTGGAAAATAGCAACAATCCGCGTATATTCACCGCTTGTGGTGAGCTTGTCAACTCCGTGAGTGACTTTCTGACGGGCGGCCGCCAAGGTTGCTAATAGTTCACTGGGATGGTGGGCATAGTCATCAATAAAGGTGATCCCATTACAAACCCCTTTTAATTCAAACCGTCGTTTTGCTCCCCCAAAGCCCGCGATCGCGGCCGCAATAGTTTCAAAATTCACCGCTAGGAGCCGACCCACTGCAACGGCGGCCAACGCATTACTAATATTGTGATCGCCTGGCAAACTAACCTGCATCGTCCCTAAACATTGACCCCGTTCCCACACTTCAACGGAACTATGGCCAGAAGCATAGGAAATATTTTTAACGGTGTAGTCCGCCTGTTTTTCAGGATGCAAACTATAGGTAATTTGGGGTTTTAAAGCAGACATCACCACTTCACAATCAGCGCAACCGATCAGGGTCTCACAATTCGACTCAAAAGTCTGAAAAATTCCCACAACCTGCTCTAGACTCTGGTAATGATCGGGGTGGTCTAGTTCGATATTGGTGACAATCCCAATTTTCGGGAGGTGCTTAGTAAGGGAACCATCGGATTCATCGGTTTCCGCGACCAAATATTTCCCCAGACCTAAGCGGGCATTGCCGTCCCAGGCATCAACTTCGCCGCCAACAATAATCGTGGGGTCTAAGCCTGCTTCCAACAAAACATAACCAATTAAACTACTTGTCGTGGTTTTTCCATGAGTCCCCGCCACTCCTATACCGTAATAATCCTGGATGAGAGACGCTAAAACATCGGAACGGTGATAAATGGGGCAACCTTTTTCCAAAGCCGCCTGGTATTCCTCATTTTTATGGCTAATCGCCGTTGAACAAATGACCTGGGGCAATCGTTCTGAGGGATGATCCCCCTTTCCATTCGTGTCATTACGTTCTGAAACTGAATGATTAGGAGCATTGTCGGGTTTTATCCCTCCCTGACCCACCGCCAACTTTTCTCGTACTGAACCATTGACAGGCTGAAAGATTTCTAGATTACTAGCAATTTGCTGATTAAAAATTTTAACCCCAACGGACTGTAAACGCTCGGTAATATGACTAGGACGAACATCAGACCCCGACACGGGCAGTTGACGCTTGGCTAAAACGTAGGCCAAGGCAGACATCCCAATTCCCCCAATTCCAATAAAATGGAAGGGAATCCCCTCAAAATCAACGGTTTTCATTATCGAACACTCCTCAAATTCGGCACGTAGTCACTAACTGGAGGCGGCTCTCACCCCCTACGCGCTATTTATAGTAAGACACTACACGCTATCGTACCAGAAGCTATTCCTAAATGAATAGGTATTTACCCATTCAATACAGTATGTCTCAAACCCATTTTTGACAATCATCCAAAAGACGACTACCCAGGAAAGCGTCCTAGTCCCTAAATTTCCCGACACAAAAGAAAATTTATGAGAAATTATAAAGTTGGGGATCGAAGTGTTCTGTCTTCAGGATATGATTAGTCTCATTAATAACCTTTTAATGTATTTAGTAAGACCACGAGGGGAACAAGCAGTGACTAGAGTAGCTATCAACGGGTTTGGACGGATTGGGCGCAATTTTTTACGATGCTGGCTAGGACGGACGAACAGCAACATCGAAGTTGTTGGAATCAATGATACATCCGATCCCAGTACCAATGCCCATTTATTGAGATATGACTCCATGCTAGGCAAATTCGATGCCGATATTAGCGCGGATGAAAATTCCATTATGGTTAATGGTAAAATGATCAAGTGTGTGTCTGATCGCAATCCTTTGAATTTACCCTGGGCGGATTGGGGAATTGACCTGATCATCGAAGCCACAGGGGTATTTATTGATAATGAAGGTGCGTCCAAACATATCACTGCTGGGGCCAAAAAAGTTCTGATTACCGCTCCAGGTAAAGGGCCAAATATTGGAACTTTTGTCATGGGTGTTAACCATGAAGACTATCAGCACGATGAATATAACGTGATCAGCAATGCCAGTTGCACCACTAATTGTTTAGCCCCCGTGGTCAAGGTTATTCATGAGAATTTTGGCATTATCAAAGGCACAATGACGACCACCCACAGCTATACAGGGGATCAACGGATTTTGGATGCTAGCCATCGGGATCTCCGTCGGGCAAGAGCGGCGGCGGTCAATATTGTTCCGACTTCGACAGGAGCGGCTAAGGCGGTGGCCTTGGTTATTCCTGAAATGAAAGGAAAATTAAATGGGATTGCTCTTCGGGTTCCCACTCCGAATGTGTCTGTAGTCGATCTTGTGGTTCAGGTGGAAAAAGGAACGATTACTGAACAGGTGAATCAGGTCTTAAAAGAAGCTTCTGATACTTATTTAAAAGGAATTTTAGATTACACCGAACTTCCTTTGGTTTCTAGTGATTTTAAGGGAACAGATTGTTCTTCTACTGTTGATGGTAGTTTAACGATGGTGATGGGCGGTGACATGGTTAAGGTCATCGCTTGGTATGACAATGAGTGGGGCTATTCCCAACGGGTTGTTGATTTAGCTGAATTAATTGCGACAAAGTGGAAATAACTCTCCATTTTAAAGGTAATGAATGAATTGATCCCTGTTTTTCGTTTTTAGGTCGATTTTTTCTGTTAAATTTTATGGCATAAATACAAGCAGACGTTTGTTTTGCTTGTTTTTTTTGCGATCGCCCTGTAACTCGATAAACTATCCTGAAAAACTATTTTGGAAAAATTTGGAAAAATTCAGATCTAGGATGGGCCTGCCTGGAGGAAAGACTGGTTCAAAGGAAAATTGATTAATCCATGACCGACAGAATGATATACAATGGTCTATTGACCTAATTTATTAATACTCAGTTATTAAGGGGGAAGTTATTCCTGAAGCACTAAACCTGACCGTGAGTTTGCGGGGAACTCTCGACGTACAGGATACCTATCAGATTTTTCGGCTAACAGGTTTATTAGATGCCTTTTCTGAGCCGACTTTCCGCAAAGTTCTGGGAGATGCGATGGGCAAAGGCCCTGTTAACGTGATTCTCGATCTTTCTAGCATTGATTTTCTAGACAGTTCTGGCTTGGGCGCATTGGTACAATTAGCTAAACAAGCTAAAAATCAAGAGGGAAATCTTCATATTGTTACTAATTCTCGCGTTACTCAAACCGTTAAGTTAGTTCGATTAGAGAAATTTTTGCCTCTGTACCCTACCCTAGATGAGGCGATCGCCGCCTTGCCATCCAAGCCATCTAAAAAGTGATGACGAATGTTGTAATTGAAAACAAGGCTTCGGATTTGTCAGAGAGCCAAGGGGATGCTTCAGAGCCTATTTTTGAAGCAAATCTAGGGGCGATGAAAACCCATGAGCAAAAGAAACCAGGTCATCTGGGCCAATTGTCTCCCAGTTCGTTAGCCTATTTGGGAGATGCTGTTTATGAACTTTATGTCCGCACTCAGTTTCTCTTTCCGCCCAAACGAGTCTCAGATTATCATGATCAAGTGGTTTCCACCGTTCGAGCCGAAAGTCAGGCCGAGTCTCTCAAGCTTTTAGAGCCTTATCTAACGGAAACAGAAAAAGATATTTTACGGCGTGGAAGAAATGCAGCGTCGGGGTGTCCTCGTCGGTTGTCTCAGAAAGTGTATCAAAAGGCAACAAGTCTGGAAACATTGTTAGGTTATCTTTATATCAACGATCCTACCCGCTTACAAGAGTTGTTAGAATATCTGAATATTATTGTTTAAGGCTGAATATATTTAATTGATTGTTGATTCTTCGTGCCTATGTTGTTTAAGCTTATCGTGTTTTAAAAATCTCCCCTGAATTCCCTCTAAAAGAGATAAATATTGAACGGAAGGGAAATACGACAAGCGTGTTTTTCTGAATAAATTATTGCTAATTCCTAATTCCTAATTCATTCTAATACTAAAATTTCCATGATAGATAAACCCCGTAGAGGGCAGAAGGCTGGCCGCAAAGCGTTCCGTAAAGATGGCGACCAACCCAGCTCAAGCCGATCGCCAAAACCTAGATTTAACCGCGAGAATAAACCCCAATTTAATACGGATAAACCGAGAATTAATCGAGCCGATCGTAGTGACTCCTCATCGGAGCAGATGACACCGAGAATTCCCAGAGCCGATAAAAAGGTGATCCCCGATATCGATAGGGCTGGTCGGGAGGAAAAAACACGAAAGTTTGTACCGTCTCCTAACGCGATCGCCTCGGAGGGAAATACTAGGGAAGAATCGGAAAGCGAAGAAGATAACGATCTGATCTATGGTCGTCATCCCGTGATTGCCGCCATGAAAAGTAATCGCCAACTGAATCGCATTTGGATTACGGCAAAATTACACTACGATCCCCGTTTCCATTCCCTACTCGTAGAAGCCAAAGCCAATGGCGCGATTATTGATGAAGTTGAAAATTTACGCTTAAACCAACTGACCCAAGGAGCGAATCATCAGGGAGTTGTCGCCCAGGTTGCCCCCTATACCTACAAAGAATTAGAAGACTTAATCCAACAGGCCAAAGCCCAACGAACCGATCCTGTGATTATTGTTTTAGATAGCATCACCGATCCCCATAATTTGGGCGCGATTATCCGCACAGCCGAAGCTTTTGGGGCGCAAGGTTTAATCATTCCCCAACGTCGAGCGGTTGGCATTACCTCTGCGGTCATGAAAGTGGCGGCGGGTGCCTTGGAGCATTTTTCGGTCGCACGGGTCGTCAATCTGAGTCGATGCCTAGAAACCCTAAAAACTGAGGGCTTTTGGATCTACGGAACTGCCGCAGGACAGGGCAAATCTATTCATGATCTAGATTTACGGGGGCCTGTTTGCCTGGTGATTGGTTCGGAAGGAGACGGTCTGAGTCTTTTAACCCAACGTCATTGCGATCAGTTGATGGAGATTCCCCTGGCGGGCAAAACCCCTAGTTTGAATGCGTCCGTTGCGGCGGGAATTACGCTCTATGAAGTCTATCGTCAGCGAGGCTCCCAAAAATTAAATATGACAACCGCAATATCTGTATCATCAAAGACTTTCCCTATTTAGGATTCGGAAGTATAACTAAAGACGTTAGCTGGGAGTTTTACGAAATGTTTCGGAACTCAGGTTACAATAACAACTCGACTAACATCATTGGGAATACAAACATGAAAGAAAAATTTTTACAGCTACTAGATTTACTCGGTTTAGCCTTTTGGGTGGAGATTGGAACAACGGTTCCCCAATGTACCTATTATTTTGGCCCTTTTCTGGCTAAATCTGAGGCTGAGAGTGCAAAAGAGGGTTATCTGGAAGATTTACTAGGAGAAGGAGCCCAGGGCATTCAGGTACAGGTTAAACGGTGTAAACCCAAGAATCTAACCATTTTTGATGACGTTATGGAAACTTCTCTGTTAAAAAAAATGATTTTTTCTGAAGGTTAATTTTCTGACATATTAATCAAAAATAATAATAATTGCTTTTTGGTAGAGGAGATAGGACTATTTTAGGGTAGTTTTGTCTCCTTTATTGTTTTCTGGAGAATTATGGGCAAAGATTCCGCGATCGCTTAATAAATGAAAGATCACCTTGGTAATTTGTAGTAATACTCAACCTTTTGATGCTCGGCTTTTGCTCACATAATCTTCACAAGTTTTTTCTATATTTACCGTATTCTGATTATTCTGGCCGAATTATAAAAGACTTTTAAAGACTTTTTTGAAATTTTTTTTAAATTAAAATTAATTATCATGTACCTCAATAATTACAAACCTATCGGTTATAGTCCTGGTGCATCGACTTTTAAACAACTTTTTTGGTTTTTTTTAGGTGATTTTTTGTTTCGGACTCATCTTTTACCCATTAAGGCGTTCAAGGTTTTTTTATTACGAGCTTTTGGGGCCCAAATCGGTACAGGAGTGGTGATCAAGCCTGGGGTTAAGGTTAAATTTCCCTGGCGATTAAAAGTGGGAGATCACGTTTGGATCGGGGAAAATGTCTGGATTGATAACATTGCCCCCGTCATTATTAAAGATCATGTTTGTGTTTCCCAGGATGTTTACCTCTGTACAGGCAATCACGATTGGCGCGATCGCAACTTTAAATTGCTAACAGGAGAAATTTGTATAGAGGAAGGAAGTTGGATTGCGGCTCGTTCAGTGGTCGGGCCAGGGGTCACGGTCGGACGAGGGGCAATTTTAGGGTTGGGATCGGTGACCTCTCGTTCTCTCAAACCCATGACGATTTATTCAGGGAATCCCGCCCAGCCCGTCAAGCAACGCAACCTCGTTTCGGATTTGTCCCATCTCTCTGAGCCAATCCGTCTCCCAGTACCCTAAAATGTAACCATCAATTTTAGTCTCCTAATTTCACTTCATCCTCTTTATTCCCATTTCTCATTTGCTATGCCAAACAAAAGAAGTCGCAGAAAACAAACTCTGAAAGTGCAATGTCCCTATTGTGAACGGCGTTTATGGCGCATGGACGGCGAAAAACATTACGTTTTTTATACTGAAACCAGTGAAATTCAACAAGAAATGAATCTGAGTCACAAAAAAGCAAGTTTGGTCACAGGACAACCACAATTTAGTGCTGTCGTTGACCGCCGAGCCTGGTTAGAGGAATTTTTCTGTAATGATCACGGGAAAATGTGGATGAAGTTGAAAAAAGGAGAGGATCAGGTGGTGGAAGCAAAATTGGCGTCCCAACATGATTGGAAGCGTAGTACCAAGACTCCCCACCCGGATCGCCCGAATCCATCGGTTAGTGAATTTTCTCTTCGTATGAGCCGACGGACTAATGGACAGGCTTTTCAACGGTTTTATGAATAAGTGTTCGATCTAAGAATGGGGCGCGATCGCGACCTCTGTTCAGGGGTGATAGCAATAAAAGCATCAGTGATAACACTTGCTTTTTTCCTTTTACCCTTGGCAATGCGTATTATTACTGATATAATTCGCTTTAAGGGAACGTTTATAATACCAAAATTTTTTTTAATTCTCATTTAACAACTTTAAGAACAAAAACAAATTATTAACATCCAATCAATACCACGTGCCAACTGACAAAGTCCGATTTACCTCGACTTACCTGTTATGTCTACTTGGTTTGTTTCGTCATGTTAACTGTCAATCTTGATGTTGAAGCTCTTTTTGGAGCATCGATCAACTCTGAAGTTTAGATTACGAACATCCTAAATTTTCTGCTTTTTAGTCACAAAAAAGCTTGTTGTTTAATAATCTTTTAGAAAATTTCTTTTTTTAAATAATGGATATTGACCAATTTTTCAAAAAATGGGCCGATAGGCCTCGACTTGTCGATACAACAAAAATATTGTTGGCTTCCTTGGGAATTAGCCTTTGCTTGGTTCATCTCAGTATGATTTGGCGAGTAGGGGCTTTAAGTTTTTTTGGGCTTAGTGTGGTCTTTTGGTCGGCGATCGCCGCTTTGATTTGGGATAAACGAGAGACTTTGCAACTGAAGAGTGGCATCTTTTCTAGTTGCTTTGCGATCGCGCTTTTGATTCCATTATTGATCAAAAGTGTTTTTTTAATTACCCAGAGTAGCTCTAGTCTGTATCTCTTTCCCTTGATAGCTTTTTTTTCCTTGACCCTTTTAGCTTCTGGGTTTCAGGGTTTAGGGCAATACAAACGCGAATTTTTGATTTTATTCATTTTATGTGCAGTTACTCCTCTAACTTCCTTGTTAGGTAACCTCGATCCCTCCCCTCTAACAGCTAAATTGGCGGGCTATTTGCTTTGGTATTCAGGTTTTGAAACCATTCGAGAGGGTGTTAATCTCTATTTTGCAGGCTCTTCTAATGGGGTAGAGGTTTATCCTGGATGCTCAGGACTGGCTTCTATTATCGATCTGTTGAGTTTAACCCTGTTATTTTTTCTGATGTTTCCGAGTAACTGGAAAACGAAATTTATTTTACCTATTGCAGCAATTTTGATCGGTTTTGTCCTCAATGGCATCCGAGTCGCGCTTTTAGCGGTAATTGTTATCTACCATAATCGAGTTGGTTTTGAGTATTGGCATTCGGGAGAAGGCTCTCTTTTATTTTCAATGCTCTCTATGTCTCTCCTTTGTGCTGTGATTTATGGTCTCATCCAGTCACCTAGTCCTTTAGTCCCTGAGCAAGAGGAAACAGAATGAATCAGTGGAATTTTTATCGTCCCTCTGTTTTAGCGATCACCCTGGGAGGAAGCCTATTAGCTCTCTTTTGGGGGATTAAAACACCCTTACTTTCCCGTCCGACGGTCGCGCCCTTTACTTTTCCCGAAAAAGTTCCTCTATCAGGCTGGAAACAAGTTAGGAGTCATGCCCTAGATTTCCCTAGCTCCAATGAATTAACCCCCATTGCCAGCCGCTCCTATCAATACCTCTCACCCGATGGTTTGACGCTCAATATTCAAATGCGTTATTTGAATACAGCCAAAGCAGATATCCCCAAACTCCTGCGCGAATATATTGAAGATTCTCCCATTACTCAGATCACTCATCAAGCGGGGGTAGGCGCGATCGCCTTGGGGAATCATCAGGATCGCCCCTATTTGAGTACCTGTATCAATCCCCAGGGGCCGAGTACGGTGACGGCGGATCAATTCTTACGAACGAAATTAGTCACAGGAAAAACTTTAAACGGTTTCTTAGGGTGGCTCTGGGGAAAATCCAATCTATTGGATCAACGCTGTCTCTGGTCGCATTTAACCCTATCCACACCGTCAGAAAATCACAACTCTCAAAAAATACTCCAAAACGCGGGTCAATCTTGGTTTAAGTGGTGGATAGCCCATTATCCAGCTTCTGATTAAACCGAAATATTATCCTCCTTTGCTTTTTAGCGATCGCCTTTTAGAAAATTTTTCCTTTCACCCTACTCCTTATTGTTATGGAGTCATTCATCATGTCAGCGATCGGCTCAATGACTGTTTTTAATATCGCAATAACTTATCTCAATTTAAACCAATAAAACTTAAACCAATAAAACAATGAATTTTCACGAAAATAACGTTCATAACCACCCTATTATGACCAATACCTCTACTCTATGGACTTTAGCTCTTATACGAGTCATTGGTTACGTTTTTCTCGCCTTTTTCCTCTTTGATTTTATCGATACCCTGATCCCACTGCGCTTGACCAATCCCAATTGGGAATTTCAGACTTTCGGAGCCTTAGTCGAAAAAGTCCCCGTTTTATTTTTGGCCTATGCCATGATTTACCTGGGTCGAAATTTTGGACGCAAACGTTTAGAACAATTTTTATTATCCCTGATTACTTGGTTAGCCCTTATCCTCGGACTAATCTATTTACTGATGATCCCCATTGGCATCATTAATACCAATCGATTACTTACCCTCAATCATCAACAACTCCTCCAGCTAGATATCCAAATCGCCCAGGTCAAAAAGGCCCAGACGAACTTAAAAACGACCAAGACCCAATCTGAACTACAACAAATTCTCTCCCGTGACCTCGGCAATAACAGTCCCATTCCTAAGCTAGAGAACCCCGAACAGGTCAAGACCCTCAAAAATCGACTAACTACTGTGATTAGCGATGGAGAAGTCAAGCTCAAGGAGCAAGCTCAGTCTCTTCGGGATGTTCGATTAGAGTTACTCAAAAAATCCGTCAAGTGGAATCTAGGCTCTCTTCTTTCCGCCGTGTTGCTTTTTTATATCTGGAGAGCAATCAAAGCCAAATAATCACGGATGTAGGAAGAATGTCCGTTCAGGGTAAAAAACAACTTGAATGGACATTTACCCTTGATTTTTCCTAAATAAGCTGTCACGAATTTAGATTGCATCATGATTCTGCTGAAAATCTCGTAATAAGAGGCTTAATCCCTTTGTCTGTATGGGTTTTAGACAATTAATAGCTTACTGACCATCAGACTTTTAAAATTGGAAAGAATTCGTGTTGTGATTCAGATCACACAAAAATAGAGATCTGGATCACAGTATGTGGATTTAGTCCAAGATATGCTTAATTCATAGCTAAAGAGTGAATTTATTCAAACCTTCTGTCAAAATTCCTGAGACAAGAAGCACAAAAAGTCTTTTCTAGCAAGGCTTTAAGCCCGAAGTCAAACAGTTCACGCAAAGAAAATATAAAAAAAACTTGCACCTCCGTGATTTTGCGTATATCATTCAGGAAGCACAGAAAAAACAAACCAGTGAATTTCCTGTCGCTCTTTATTAAAACCCTTTTTTTAACACCTTTTAAAATCAATCCTTTTTAACATCCATTTTTTGATAACTCTATGAAAATCGATCATAAAATCCCATTATCTCAGTCAATAAAAGAATATTCCTTCCATTGACCTTCTTAGAATAGTCTTTCATCTAGAATAGTCTTCTCTTTTGTCCAAGATGGATTTTAACTGGGGTTCAGTCCTTCCTTTGTTCCTTATGCTTGATGAAAGAAGCTATTCTTTAAGCGATAACTTTTGCATGAAGTTATAATCAACAAAAATTATTCGCTCAAGCGATCGGCAAAAAGACTTCAGTTGATTGATCTACCTGATTTATTGAGAAAAGATTCTATCATTTTGACTATTCTCCAGCTCATTGGTGAAAGCAATTAAATTGATTCTTTGTTCTGTCATTTTTTTAAGAAAATTCTTTTTCCTACTTTTTTAAAATCATCAGTTTTACCAAACTTGACCTATGGGATGAAGCCTTATTTTGTGCATCTCCCCTTGAATATCAAGAGTCCTGCTAGTACTGATATTTATCAGTAGAGTTGTAGATTCTTATTTAAACTAATTCTAATCGTTTAGCAATGTTTTTTTTGCTGACAGGTTTTTGCAAGGTTTTTAAGGTCAAAGGGTGAATAGGGTATATCTTATTTCTTATTTTTGACGATCCATTTTTTTTATACTGACTTATTTAAAATAAATCGCTCCAACTAATATTTCTCCTAAATCTAAGTTGGGTTTCTATTTATTTTTGGAAAAATAAAACCACGTGTGTGGCTAGCTTTTGCTTGCCAAGAATCCTAAGAGAAGACACCGATTGAGTGCACTCCAAGATTCTCAGAGAGAGGAGATTTATTGTCAAAATTATTGATTGTATAAAACATGGTAGATTCTGTTGTTAATCTACTGTGTTTTTAATCTACTGTGATTAAACAATAAAGTGCCTATCTTAAGTTTTTGATCTTATTTTGATCTTAATGGCGAGTGCGTGGATGTGGAAAAAGCTTGATACATCAATATTTTGATCAATATTTGGATTAATGAGAGTGAAATAATATGAAAAAACTCCTCCGCAAGGGTAAAAAATTATTTGTCGTTAATCAATTTTTTCCGCCTGATTTCGCTCCTACTGGACAACTGATTAATGAATTAGTCTCCCATTTGGGAGATAACGGCACTCCAATTAAGGTTTTTACGGGGCTTCCTGCCTACGCTTTTAATGATGTTAGTGCCTTACCCCTAGAAATCCATAATAATGTTGTTATTCGTCGTACTAGAGCAACTCAGGTATCTATTCATAACATTCGAGGAAAAGCTTTTCATGGATTTCTATTTACAGTTCGTGCAATTCTTCATCTTCTTAGAAATCTTAAAAAAGACGATATTTTACTCTTGACAACAGCACCACCATTTTTACCTTTTATTGGATATTTGCTTCATCTTACGAAAGGTTCTAACTATGTTTGTTTAATTTATGATTTGTATCCCGACGTTGCGGAAAAATTAGGGGTTTTATCTTCAGAAAACTGGATTATTAAACTGTGGAATCGTTTGAATGAGTTGACCTGGCAAAAGGCTAAAAAAGTTATTGTCCTCAGCAGTTCTATGAAACAGCAAATATTAAAAAAACAGCCTAAGCTCGGTCATAAAATTTCTGTGATATCAAATTGGTCTGATCCAAACTGGATAGTCCCCATTGCTAAGAAAGATAATTGGTTTGCTCAAAAATATAATTTAACTGAAAAATTTACGATTCTTTATTCTGGCAATATGGGTCGCTGTCATGATATTCAGACGATCCTCAATACCGCGCGTTTGTTGCGGGGATATTCTGTTCAATTTGTATTTATTGGTGGTGGGCCAAAATATCGGTCTTCAGAAAATCTTGTTCAAACCTATGGGTTGGATAATTGTTTATTTTTACCCTATCAGAATAAAGAAATTTTACCCTATTCTCTAACCGCTTGTGACTTAACCTTGGTGAGTGTGGAGGAGGGGATGGGGGGGATTGTTGCTCCTAGTAAATTTTATAGTTTGTTGGCAACGGGGAGACCGATCGCCGTGATTTGCGATCAGCAATGTTACTTAAATGAATTAGTCGCAAAAACTCAGTGTGGAGTGACTTTTAAAAATAAAAATAGCCAGGGTTTAGCAGACTTTATTTTACAGATTTCTTCTAATCCTGATTTGGCAAAAAGTATGGGTGAAGCGGGACGAAACTATTTAATTTCCCAATGTACCCTAGATATCATTGCTCAGCAGTATGCAACGGCTTTAAATATTGGTGAGGAATTCCAGCAATCCCAAGCCCAGATTCAAGTTGCAACCCTTCCGTAAAAATTTTTTGGTCAAGATAAGCTGTTACGAATTTAGATTGCATAACAATTTTGCTGAAAATTGTGTAACAAGGGGCTTAAGCCCCTTGCCTGTATGCCTTTTAGATAAGGAATAGCTTAGCAAATCAGCAATTTCATTTGATGCTTTATGGAAAATATGAAGATGATGGTTTCTGAGTTCGCCGCCTCTAATACTAGTTGGTGGACTGCGGTTAGGCGACATTGGTTGCCAGCCAGTATTACCGCCCTAGTGGTTCTGGGGGGGGTGGGATATCTCGTTCTCCGTAAACCGTTATACCAAACCCAATCCTTGATTTTAGTGGGCAATAAGGTCTCAGAGTCAGTTGTTCAGTCAGAAAATTCCAATTCTGTTCAGGATAAAGCGGCTAATTTGCCTACTGAGATTGAAGTCTTAAAAAGTCAATCCCTATTAAGTAAAGCAATTAAAAAGTTAGATTCTCCCTATCGTGGGATTTCTTTAGAACTATTGGCTAGGAATTTACGTCTCATTCAACCCGAAGATACTACGGTTCTTTCTATCTCCTATGAAGATGAGAATCCTCTCCAAGCGAAGGCGGTTTTGGATGCTTTAGTTAGAACCTATATAGAGTACGGACGGGATACCCAGCGATCGCCGGTTACCAATGCGGTTCGGTTTATTGAGAAAAAATTACCCCAAGCCCAAGCGGAGTTAGAAAAATCGTCCCGTGAATTGACTAATTTTCGGATTCGCAACAATCTGGGGGACGGAGAAGCGGGAATCAATTTAGCCTATTCTCAAAAAGAAAATCTTCGAGTCAAGATTGCAGAGGCTGAATTAACTCTTTATCAAACCCAACAACAATATCAAGCCTTACAAAGTCAGATCCGTTCTCTCCAACAGAATGCTAAAACCTTATTAGCTGATGCTGTTTTAAGCCAAGATAGTACCTATCAGTCTATTATTAAGCAATTACAAATTTTAAATATTCAATACCAATCGGAAAAGGCTCTTTATACGCCCGACCATCCCCGCTTGAAGTTATTGAAAGAACAAATTGATGAACTCAATCAGTTATTAAGCAAGTCTAGTCAGCAGGTGATTGGGACACAGAATTCTGCAATAGCGTCTAAAAAGATTGAAAATGGAGAAATTTTACAAGCATTAGGAAGTCAATTATCTCAACTTCAGATTAGCTTGTTAACTCAGCAAAAACAGTTACCCCAATTGCGTCAGCAGGAAAAACTGGCTAATTTCGACCTTGATCGCTTACTTAAATTACAACAGACCTATAAAACTCTCCAGCGTCGTGAAGCCGATAATATACAAACCGTTGATGCCTTTAAGAAAAAACTCCAGGAACTCCGCATTATGGAAGCTCAGGAAACGTCATCCTGGAAAGTCATTGAACCACCGATGTTATCTTCTATTCCTGTAGATAAAAATCGAAATCGCGGTCTAATCTTGGCGTTGTTGGCAGGTATTATCTCTGGTGCATCAATGGCTGTCTGGTTAGATAAAATTGAGCAACGTTTTAGAGATCTCCAAGAACTTAAACAAATGATTCCCTTGCCCATACTGGGATTGATTCCTAAAGCCCAAGGACAGGTTTCTGTTTTCAAAAATTCCCAGTCGGGTTTGGTGAATAAATCTAATGCTTTTACGGAGGCGATTCGTTCTTTAGCACTTTCCCTTTCTTTGCAAACTTCTCATCGGATGGGTCAGGTGATCGCGATCGCGGCGGCCACAACGGGGGAAGGCGCAACAACCATGACTTGTAATTTGGGACGGGTATTAGCTGAACTAGGAAAACGAGTCTTAATTGTAGATGCTAATCTCGCAGATCCCAAAATTCATCAAGTTTTTTCCCTGTCCAACTCCCAAGGTCTCAGCACCGCGATCGCGACTGATTTAACTTGGCAAAGTTTGGTTCAATCAACGGCTCCCCAGGAAACCGAGGAATCATCCTATACAGGGAATAACCTCGTTTTTTCTCCAGAAGATTCGACCAATGGTGCAAGACCTAACTCCAATGCTCTATCGAGTTCGGTTTTAACGAAGGCCTCGGTTTTAACAATGGCGGGAACTCCCCCCGTTCATCAAGGTTATCCCGACGTACTGACGGCAGGCCCCGAAATCACTAGCTCCTTTTTGTGGTTAGTTTCTCCCAAAATGAATCTCATGCTAGAACAATGGCGACAAGTGTATGATTATATTTTGATAGATACTTCCGCAATTTCCGAATTAGCCGATGCCCAAAGCATTATTCCCAAAGTGGATGAAGTCGCATTGGTTGTTGATTTAAAGCGGGCTGAGCGGGCGATCGTCCTAGATACTCTAGAAAATCTGAGAACAAATCAAAGCCGAATAACAGGAATTATCGTCAATAATGTAGATTAAAATCCCAGACAATCAATTTTATTAAATCCTACGAATTAACCTATTTAGACTCTTTTAACATGACTGCTAAATCTACGATTATTATCGAAGCTGGACGAACTGAAAAACAGTATTGGCAAGATATTTGGAAATATCGAGAACTTTTCTATTTTCTCGCTTGGCGTGATATTTTAGTCCGTTACAAACAAACCTTCATTGGCATTGCTTGGGCATTAATTCGTCCTCTTCTGACAATGATTGTTTTTACTGTGGTGTTTGGAAGTATCGCCAAACTGCCTTCCCAGGGAGTTCCCTACCCGATTTTAGTCTTTTCAGCCATGTTACCTTGGCAATTTTTTTCTAATTCTTTGTCTGAATGTAGTAACAGTTTGATTACCAATTCCAATCTCATTTCTAAAATTTATTTTCCTCGATTAATTGTTCCGACCAGTGCCGTCGTCGTGAGTTTCGTAGATTTTCTAATTTCTGGAATGATTCTATTAGGTCTAATGGCTTGGTATAACTTTGTTCCCAGTTGGCGGATTCTGACTTTACCCTTTTTTATCGCGATCGCCTTTGCCGCCTCAATGGGAGCAGGTTTATGGTTAGCTTCACTGAATGTAAAATACCGTGACTTTCGCTATATTGTTCCTTTTATTGTTCAATTTGGTCTATATATTTCTCCCGTAGGCTTTAGTAGTAACATTGTTCCTGAAAAGTGGCGTTTCCTATATTCCTTAAATCCAATGGTCGGCGTAATCGATGGGTTTAGATGGGCAATTTTAGGAACCTCATATACACTTTATCTACCTGGCTTTCTCTTATCTTTATTTATAGTTGCCTTTTTTGTGATTACAGGAATTTGGTATTTCCGTAAAACCGAACGCACTTTTGCAGATGTAATTTGAATCTTATCCAATTGGTTAAAATTGAAATCAGCATAATTTATTTTTAATCTTCAAAATGACCACGATTAGCATTAAAATCCTATTTTTGATGCTTTATTTTATAGCGCTATAAAATTTGAAATTAATCGAAAAGTTTATCTTAAATTAATTTTATTCTTATTCCCTTTTTAAAATAAATTATGTCTGACACTATCATTCAAGTAGAAAATTTAAGTAAAAAATATATTATTGGACATCAACAACAGGGAAGATATACTGCCTTAAGAGATGTTTTAGCCAATAGTACTAAATCCCTTTTAAAAAATATACATAATCCAAAATTCAAAGCACACAATTCACAAAAGGAAGATTTCTGGGCTTTGAAAGATGTCTCTTTTGAAATTAAACAGGGAGACAGAGTAGGTATCATCGGACGTAACGGGGCAGGTAAATCAACATTATTGAAAATCCTAAGTCGTATTGTGGAACCAACAACGGGACGAATAGGCATGAAGGGGAGAGTTTCCAGTTTATTAGAAGTTGGTACGGGGTTTCATCCAGAGTTGACTGGAAGAGAAAATATTTATCTCAATGGTGCAGTTTTAGGGATGAGTAAGAAAGAAATCACCCGTAAATTTGATGAAATTGTCGTCTTTTCCGAAGTAGAAAAATTTCTAGATACACCTGTAAAACGATATAGCAGTGGGATGTATGTGCGATTAGCATTTGCAGTTGCCGCACATTTAGAACCAGAAATTTTGATTTTAGATGAAGTTTTAGCGGTGGGGGATACAGAGTTTCGTAAGAAATGCTTAGGCAAAATGGAAGATGTTTCTAAAGAAGGTCGAACTGTTCTTTTTGTTAGCCATGATATGGTCTCAATTCGATCCCTTTGTAACCAGGCTTACTTATTAAGTTCAGGACAAATTACAGCGTATGGTGCTGCGGATAAGGTCATTGATCACTATCTTGAGTCAACAAAGAATTCGATGTTAAATGAAGTCCCACTAGAAAAACGAACTGATCGTTCTGGTGACGGCAGTGTCAGAATTATTTCGTTTCAGATTGAAGATGCAGATGGTAAACCCGTTATTTCTTCAAATAGTCGTTTAAAGCTAACAATTGGTTATTCTAGTGATAATTCTATTATTCGTCCTCAATTTTCAGCAACAATTTATGATTATGATCGAGAAATTGGAATTATCTCATTACATTCTGGGTTCGCTGAAGGTTTACCGAACAAAATTCCTAATGCTGGTTATATAACATGCGTAACAGAGCCACTTTGTATTACACCTGGACGATGTTATATAAATCTTTCTATTCTGAACGCTGGCGTAATCGCCGATGCTATACAATACGCCATGTATTTTGATATTGAAAGTAGCGATATTTATGGAACAGCAAAAATTCAAGATCGTGCTTGGGTTATATGTACGCGGTATCAGAAATGGTCATCATGTGAGATGTACACTTAATTTGGGTAAATTCAATTCGTTGTAAATTATATGAAAGAAGCATTATCTACGGTTGAAAATTTTCAATCGATAGTTTCAAAAGAAAAACTATCACCTCATGGATTATCTTTCAGTGATCGTAATGGGAGACTTTTCAAGTCCAACAAAAAATTGTATCGTGTTATTTCCAAACAATCTACAAAATTTTATAGAAAATTGTTTGATCAAGGAATTATTCAAAACTTGATTGCTAAAAATTTATTAATCGAGACAGAAATAGCTGATTTAGAGGTAAAAGATTACGAACTAGTACTTGAGCATAGAACTATTCCATTTGTTTCTTACCCTCAAGAATGGTGTGATGAAATGCTCCGAGATGCAGCATTGTTTCATTTAGATTTATGTATAGAGTTGGCAAGTAATCAATTGACGACTCAAGATGCTCATCCGTTAAATATTTTATTTGATGGATATCGTCCTATTTTTATTGATTTTTGTTCTATTATAGCTCTTGAAAATCAAAGTTGGCCCGCAGAACATGCTTTTAATATTTTTTTCATGAATCCACTTCGATTGATGGCAAAAGGACATACACGTACTGCTCGCTGGTTGTTACATGATTACGATTTAGGGGTACAAAATTCTGATTTAGAAGATTCTAGACATAAAAAATTAGTAGTCAATTACAAAAAAAATATACTTAATTATGGAGAAAAAATTGCTGAGAAATTACGGTATTTTTTGTTAATTTTTTTTCTAAGAAGATTTATGTCAAAGAAGTATAAGCCCCCCTCAATGATAGATTTTTTTAGAGAAACTCAAAAGAAAATCATGAATTTAACTTTATTTTATTCACATATCAATTTTTCGCCCCAATCTAATCAATCCCCTATTCCGTCTGAAAGTTATCTAATACAAAAGATTGCTTTGACAGAGCAAATAATCAATGATTTGAAGCCTAATTCTATTTTGGATATTAGTGGCAGTTTATCTCAAGGAAGCTACTCAAAATTAGCGGCATCTATTGGTTGTAGAAACGTGATTATGCTATCTCCTGATGAGCTACTAATAAAAAATATGTATATATATGCGAAAACAAATAAGCTTTCTATCCTACCTTTAATTGGTGATTTCAGTTCCCCAATCTGGAATCTTTCTAATGAGTGGGTTGAACCAGCTCATGAGCGACTAAAGTGTGAAATGGTCTTAGTTTTTTCTGTAATTGATGATCTTATTTTTGACTGGTGGCGTAGTTTTGAGCTAATAGTAACAAGATTGTCTCTGCTCTCAAAACGATGGGTACTGATAGAATTTATTCTAGATAATAATAAAATTTTTGATGAACCACATCTTGCCTGGTACAGTCTTCATAATTTCATTAAGGCATTAAAAAATAAGTTTTGCAATGTTACGACTATCTCGATGGACACGGAGTCTAGAGTTCTGATTTTATGTGAAAAACAATAGAAGATATGCTCAAGCAAAAGTAATGATCTTGCAAAAAATATGGATGTATTGTAACAACAAGTTAAATTTAAAAATAATTAGGAAGAAAATTTAATGACTGAGCAGATAAATCGTAATCCATTAGTTTCCTGCATCATGATTTTTTTTAATGCCAAGAAAGAATTTTTTTTTGAGGAAGCAATAGAAAGTGTTTTTGCTCAGACCTATGACAATTGGGAACTTTTGTTAGTAGATGATGGTTCGACTGATAGTAGTACCGCGATCGCCAAACAGTATGCTCAACAATACTCTGACAAAGTGTCTTATTTAGAACATGAAGGACACAAAAATCGTGGCATGAGTGCAACAAGAAATTTAGGTATTCGTCATGCAAAAGGAGCATATATTGCATTTCTAGATGCTGATGATGTTTGGTTGAGAGAAAATTTGGAACGACAGGTAACAATACTTTCTAGTCAACCTGATGCAGGAATGGTCTATGGCAACACTCAATATTGGTATAGCTGGACAGGAAATCCTGAAGATAATCAAAAAGAATTTTGTGATGAAGTGGCAGAAATGACTAGACAACCTAATACCTTGTTCAGACCACCAAAACTACTAATTCTCTTTTTAAAAAATGGAGATGCTATACCTTGTACTTGTAGTCTTATGATAAGACGCAAATTAATAGAAGAAATTAACGGATTTGAAGAAAGCTTTCGTGGACTTTATGAAGATCAAGCATTTTACGCCAAGGTTTATCTTAAAGCTCCTGTCTTTGTCGCCAGCGAATGTTGGTCAAAATATCGTCAGCACCCAAACTCTTGCTGTGCTTTGGCTCAGAAAAGAAGACAAAAATATCAAGGACGCTTGTTCTTTTTTTACTGGCTAGAAAAATATTTAATTGAACAAGGAGTAAAGGAGCCAGAAGTCTGGCAAGCTTTTCAAGAACAGTTATGGTCTTCTCGCTATCCCATTTTGTCAAAACTAAAAAATAAGTCTAGAGCTTTAGCCATAAAGATGAAAGCACTAGTTCAACAAATAAGATAGTCACTATTCTTTACTCAATTATCATTTTTAATTGTCATAATTCTCATGAATACAACCTATTTAAAACAACTAGCAAAATATACATTCCTGGCACCTGCCCATAATTGGTTGGTAGCTCAATTCACAGGAATTGAATATTGTCCACCAGTCGGTCATGTAAACTTCGGTAGTCTACGACGCTTAACGCCGATTAGTCGGGAGTTTGGATTTGATCGAGGAATGCCAATTGATCGCTATTATATAGAAAAATTTCTGTCCGACCATGTTGCAGATATTCGGGGTCATGTATTAGAGATCGCGGACAATTATTATACAGAAAAATTTGGCGGCAATCAGGTCATTAAAAGCGATGTACTGAACGTAGAAAAAGCAAGCTCTAAAGTCACTATTATTGGTGATCTAACTAATGCTGAACATATTCCATTAAACACCTTTGATTGCATTATTATTACACAGACATTGCATCTAATTTATGATATAAAATCTGCATTAAAAACACTCTATCGTATTTTAAAACCAGGTGGTACTTTGTTAGTAACTTTTCCAGGTATTAGCCATATTAGTAATGCCGACTGGGGCGATTCTGGCTCATGGTGTTGGAATTTGACCACTGTATCTACCCAAAAGTTATTTGAAGAGGTATTTCCATCAAAACAAGTTGAGATAAAAGCTCATGGAAACGTACTGGCAGCAACCTGTTTCTTACAAGGAATAGCGACTCAGGAATTACAAAAGGGAGAGCTAAACTATGATGATCCTGATTATGAAATGTTAATCACAATTAGAGCCTTAAAAACTGAGGTAACTTTATAAAAATCAGGGAAATAAGTACACTTATTAAAATAACAAATGACTAAACAGATAAATATTTATCCATTAATTTCCTATATTATAATTTTTTTAATTAAAATATGAATGGTATCAAAATCCTGGCATGAGTACAACAAAAAATTTAGGTGTCTGTCATGCAAAAGAAGCACATAGTACTTTGTTTCATTGCGATATATAGACACGACGTAAAAAACTTATTCAGTAAGGTTTATAGAAAAAAAGTGTACGTTGAGATCCCGATAAGTACTGTATATGTTGTTTACAAAAACAGATAGAAGTAATCATGATCAATAACCAACAATTAAAGCTAATAGCACAACAAACCTTACCATCGGATGTTTTCCATTGGCTTAAAACTCAATGGAAGACTTATAAACATGATCCACCAATAGGTAAAGTACATCTAGGCGATCTACGTCGATTAAAACCAATCAGTGATAATTGGGGAATAGAACGAGGACAGCCAATTGATCGTTACTATATTGAAAATTTTCTGGCTTCCTATTCCGATGATATTCAAGGGAGTGTATTAGAAATTGCGGATAACTCTTACACTCAGAAATTCGGCGGAAACAAAGTTACAAAAAGTGATGTGCTTCACGTGATAGAAGACAATCCAAAAGCTACGATAGTTGGAGATCTGACTGATGCACCTCAAATTCCATCTGATATCTTTGACTGCTTTATCCTGACTCAAACACTGCAATATCTCTATGATGTACGAAGTGCAGTGAAAACAATTTACCGCATTTTAAAACCTGGTGGAGTTTTGTTGGCAACTCTTCCGAATCTTACTCCCATATTAGAGCCTGGAAAAGACGATAAAAGTTGGGGTTCATCTTGTTGGTATTGGGGTTTTACAACTGCCTCTGCACAGAGACTTTTTTTAGAGACTTTTCCAAAGGAGAATATTCAAGTGGAAACCTATGGCAATGTGTTGGCAGCGACAGCTTTTTTAGAGGGACTATCTAGTCAGGAACTTAGCCCAAAGGAGTTGAATTATTATGACCCTAGTTATCAAGTCCTGATTACTGTTAGAGCAGTAAAACCTGGTGTTAGACAATGAAGATTCTTAGAACAAATAAGTTACAGCGAGTATTAACGCGATTACAAAAAAAGTTAACTTCTTCTAAAGGATTAATTTTAACGTACCATCGCGTCGCTCAGGTAAAGAGAGATCCTTGGTGTTTATGTGTGACACCACAACATTTTAATGAACATCTAGAAGTTTTACAAAAATATTATAATCCCCTTAGCCTTCAGCAACTGGTAAAAGCTCTGGGAGAGAATAGAATTCCAGAGCGAGCGGTCGTTGTGACTTTTGATGACGGTTATGCTGATAATTTTTACCACGCCAAACCTTTATTAGAAAAATATAATATTCCAGCTACTTTCTTTATCAGTACTGGCTATATTGGCCAAAACCGTGAATTTTGGTGGGACGAACTAGAGCGGCTTATTTTACAACCGAAAAAATTACCAGAAAAACTACGTCTAACTATCGGTGGTAATGTTTATCAATGGAACTTGGATCAAGCAGCAAATTATACAGAGGAAGATTGTCAACGCGATCGCACTTGTAAAACATGGAAAGCGAAACCAGGCTCTCGCTTATTTTTTTATTACTCAATTTGGCAAGTATTACGATCTTTACTGAAAGAGGAACGTCAAAAAATATTGGACGAGATTCTTGAATGGGCTGTGGCAGAACCCACACCACGTGCTACCCATCGTTCTCTTTTACCTGAAGAATTATCTGCCTTAGCAGAAGGGGAATTAGTGGAAATTGGGGCTCATACCGTTACTCATCCTTTTCTCTCAGCACAATCGATAACATTGCAACGAGATGAAATCAAACAAAGCAAAATAGATTTAGAACAGATGATCAATCGTCCAGTGACGAGCTTCTCTTATCCCTTTGGCGATCGCAGCGCAGAAACTATTGAAATAGTTAAAAACTGTGGATTTAACTGCACTTGTTCTACTGATCAAGATATTATCTGGCCAAAGAGTGATCATTTTCAATTGCCCCGTTTCGATGCCGAGAATTGGGATAAAAAACAATTTGAAAATCAATTATTAAAATGGTTTAATAGCTAAAAAAATGAATCAAAAACCTTTAGTTTCTTGCATCATTATATTCTTAAATGCTGGCGAAAATTTCTTCACAGAAGCAATAGAAAGTATCTTCGCTCAAACCTATGACAATTGGGAGCTATTGTTAGTAGACGATGGTTCTACTGATAAAAGTACACAAATTGCCTTGCAATACGCAGAAAAATATCCCGATAAAGTATGCTATCTCGAACATGAAGGTCACCAAAATCGTGGAATGAGTGCTGCTCGGAATTTGGGAATTCACCATATAAAAGGAGAATATGTTGCTTTTCTAGATGCTGATGATGTATGGTTGCCAAACAAATTAGAAGAACAAGTACTCATTTTACAGAGATATCCTGAAGCAGCAATGCTCTATGGTAGGACTAAATTTTGGTATAGTTGGACGGGTTATCCAGAAGATCTTAAGCGTGACTCTATAACAAAAACAAGTACGGAGTTTGATGCTTTGATTAAACCACCAATGCAGCTAATTTGTCACTTATTAGATCAGGAAATTTACCCTTGTATTTGTAGTATTTTGATACGACGTAAAGTATTTGAAGAGATAGGAGTATTTGAAGAAGAATTTAGAACTGCCAATGAAGATATGGTTTTTCACTCTAAAGTCTTTCTGAATGCGTCGGTATTCGTATCTAGTAAATGCTGGGATTGGTATCGAATACACCCTAATAGTTACTGGCAAAGTGCGCCTACAATAATTAGAAAAGACAATCAGAAGGTTGAACGTTTAAAATATTTAACTTGGCTAGAAAGATATTTGTCTCAGCAAGAGATTCAATTTCCTCAAGTCTGGAAGGCTCTTGATGAAGCATTGTTTCCTTATAAGCATACGCCCTTATATACTTTGGCAGTATTTTTTCAGAAAAATACAAACCGTATAAAAAAATTAGTGAGACGGATAGGAAAACAGATATTACCTATTGCCATTATTCGTTTTTTCAAATCCCAATATAACATTGGAACTACTTCGGACTGAAATCAAAATTCTAATAACTGCAATAGAGCAAAATTTCTAAGCAACTATTGAGGTGCTTTAATGGCTGAACAAATAAATAATAAACCTTTAGTTTCCTGTATTATCATTTTTTTTAATGCTGGCGAGAAGTTTTTCATAGAAGCAATAGAAAGCATTTTTGCCCAAACCTACGACCATTGGGAACTCTTACTATCCGATGATGGTTCAACTGATGAAAGTACCGAAATCGCGTTGCAATATGCTCAACAATATCCAGAAAAAGTACGTTACGTAGAGCATGAAGGGCATCAAAATCGTGGTATGAGTGCCACCCGTAATCTAGGTATTCGCCACGCTAAAGGAGAGTATATTGCTTTTCTAGATGCAGATGACATCTGGTTACCGCAAAAACTAGAGAAACAAGTAGCAATCCTTGAAGCAGAACCTGAGGCTGGTATGGTCTGTGGGCCCACACAATATTGGTACAGTTGGACGGGAAATCGTGAAGATACCTTAAAAGACTCAATGCGAGAGATTGGTTCTATCGAGCCAAACAAACTATACCAGCCGCCAACGCTCTTACAGTTATTATTACGGGGTGAAATTAATGCACCATCTACCTGTGGTGTCTTGCTACGTCGGGAGTTAGTTAACAATATTGGTGGATTTGAAGAATCTTTTCGAGGAATGTTCGAGGATAGAGCCTTTTTTGCAAAAGTGTATCTTAAAGCTCCTGTTTTTGTTACCAGCGAATGTTGTGATAGGTATCGACAACATCCTAATTCTACTTGTTCTCTTGAGGAGAAAAACGGACGATACAATCCGTATGGAAAAAGTGCAACACACCTAGCTTACCTAAATTGGATTAAGGAATATTTATGTCAACAGGGAGTAAAAGACAAACAAACATGGAGGTCTTTCTCGATAGGTATGCAACCTTATCACTCTTTAATTTTTCGCTTCCTACGACGAATAAAACGGCACTTAAAATCATTATTTTTGGAATTAAGATATTCGTTTCGTTCTATAATTTTACCAAATAATGTTAAACATATTTATGGCTCAAAAAATAT
>QBMS01000006.1:0-14803 GCA_003249095.1 Snowella sp. | reverse complement strand
AAAATATTAATTATGAAATTAATGAATTGATAGTGCTATGTGTTGTGAGAAATGGAGAAACATATATAAAATCATTTGTTGAACATTATTTTTCTTTAGGTGTTAAGCATATAGTTTTTTTAGATAATGGTTCAACTGATAACACTATCGCTATAGCCAGTAAATATAGTAATGTAAGTATTCTACAAACCCATTGCCCCTATCAAAAGTATGAAACTCTAATGAAGAGGTATTTAGTGAAAAGATTTTCTAAAAATCGTTGGAATCTATTTGCTGATATTGATGAATTATTTGACTATCCCTTTTCCAATATTCTTAATTTACGTGAACTACTTACTTATCTAAATAAAAATTCTTACACTGCTGTTGTCGCACAGATGTTAGATATGTTTTCTAATGGAAGTAGTTTTCAAGATTTGATAGTCAACAAAAACAACTCTTTGAAAGAACTAAATAAATATTATGATATTTCTAACATTAGCAAAATAAGTTATTCTTGGGGTTTGCTATCCAATACTTCTATCAAAATGCATTGGGGAGGTATTCGCAAAACTTTATTTGACACCAACAATGGTTTAACTAAGGCTCCGATGATTTTTATCAACAATAAAATTAAACCTTTTGTAGATTTTCACCATGTAAAAAATGCAAGTATAGCTGATTTTTCCTGTGTCCTTTTACATTATCCATTTGCCTGTCCTTTTCAAGAAAAAGTTTATGAAGCTGTCCAAACAAATAGATATCAAGAATCTGCAAGCGATGAATATCGGATGTACTGGAATAAATTAATGCAAGTTCCAGATCTTATAATTAATCAAAAAACTGCGCATGAGCTAAAAAGTGTTAACGATTTAATCAATGGATTTTTAATTGTATCTGAAAAATACAAAAAATGGGTGAAACTACACGAAATCAAAAATACTAACACAATAATTTAACAAAATAGAAAAATAATTCTTATGCATTTTATTATCACTGGTGGTGCAGGTTTTATTGGCTCTCATCTGACAGAGCAACTTTTACTTGAAGGTCATAATATTACCGTTGTTGATAATCTTTCTACTGGAAAAATAGAAAATTTACCTGACCATCCCTGTCTGAACTTTTTACACAAAAACATATTAGATTGCCAACCAGAAGATTTCTCTCAACCTATTGATGGAATTGCTCACCTAGCTGCTACTCCATCGGTGAATCAATCCTGGGATGAACCATTAGAGTGTCATCACAACAACCTTTCTGCCGTGCTTGCGGTGTTACTACTTTGTCAAGCTTTAGATATTCCCAGACTCGTTTTTGCCAGTTCCGCCGCCGTTTATGGAAATAAAATCCATTTACCGATTTCCGAAGAGCAAGCCACGAGTCCCATTTCTCCCTATGGATTACAAAAATTGGTAAGCGAACAATATGCAAATTTATTTGCTCAAAAGTTAGGTATTTCCTTTATTGGTCTGCGACTATTCAATGTATTTGGGCCTCGTCAAGACCCTAATTCTCCTTATTCTGGTGTTATTTCAATATTTAGTAAAGCTATTCAAAATGGCTGCCCCATCACAATTTATGGAGATGGATCTCAGACCAGGGATTTCATTTGTGTTAAGGATGTAGCCGTTGCTTTTACGAAAGCTCTAACGGTTCCTTTACCCAAAGGTTTCTGCCTTAGTTGCAATGTTGGGACTAGTCAAAAAACTTCCTTGCTTGAACTAGTGAATATTCTGAAAAGTGCTTGCGATCAACGAAATTCAAAAATTCACTTTGCAAATACTCGGCAGGGGGATATCGAAGATTCTCAAGCTGATATATCGAGAATTGTTTCTCTCTTGGATTTTCAGCCTAAATGGTCTGTTGAATCTGGTATTCGTCTTTTAGTTGAATCATTAGTTTTTGAATATTCATAGAAATTCCCATGAGTGAGCAACATCCGCATAGAGCAACCATTTTACCCGTTCCAGAAGGAATACCCCGACCTTTCTGGTCAGTGATGATTCCTACCTATAACTGTGGAAATTATCTTCGGGAAACTCTAGCAAGTGTATTAGCACAAGACCCAGGAGCAGATATTATGCAGATAGAAGTTGTAGATGATTACTCGACAAAGGATAATCCTGAAGCTGTTGTCAGAGAAATAGCAGGCGATCGCGTTACCTTTTATCGTCATCCTGAAAATGTAGGCTACATCAAAAACTTTAACACTTGTTTACAGCGATCGCGCGGTCAATTAGTTCATCTACTACATGGAGATGATTGTGTAAGAGATGGATTTTATCAAAAAATGCAACACGGGTTTGATAAAAATCCTCAAATCGGTGCCGCCTTCTGTCGCCATATTTTTATAGATCATGATAGCCATTGGCAAAACATTTCTTCACTAGAAGAAACCAAAAGCAGTATTTTAAACAACTGGTTGGAGAGGATTGCAGTAAAACAGCTTATTCAGGCTCCCTCCATCGTCGTGAAGCGTTCTGTCTATGAAAAGCTAGGAGGATTTGATAGTCGGATGTCTTGTTACGGAGAAGATTGGGAAATGTGGGTACGTATTGCGGCCCAATACCCTTGTTGGTACGAAACTGAGCCATTGGCTCTTTATCGCAAAAGTTTAACCTCTTTGACGGGAACTTCCACCCGTACTGGCAAAAACATTCAAGACTTTCGTAAAGCTATCAACATCGTTAATGAATATTTGGAAACTGAACGAGCGAATAAACTGAAAAGAATAGCATTAAAAAACTATTCATACTATGCTCTCGGTTCGGCAAAAAATTTTGTTGCCAAAGGAGATGCATATGGTGCGATTAACCAAGTCAGAGAAGCCTTTCTTTGTAATTTTTCATTAATAGTGGCGAGCTATTCATTAAAGCTAAGTTTTGATTTTTTATTAAAAATGGTGACAAAAATAGCTTGGACTAAGACTAACTAAAATCTTAAAATTCAAAAGTAAAAATTTAACGCTTAGATTTTCGATTAATATCTTAAATATTTTTTTATGAACGATATATCTCTTGCCTTATAAACTAAAATTCATTACTTAAAACTAATCATTACTGGAGACAGTTTAATACACTTCATTAACAAAAAATGAACATTAATCAAGACTTAGCAAGTCTAGTATCAATTGGCATTACAACTAAAAATCGTTGGCAAGATTTAGAGATCACACTTTCTAAAATTAAAGAAGCAGGATGGCAACAATTACCAATAATCATTTTTGATGATTCCTCTGATGAAGCTTGTCCCTTTAATCTTTCCAGTTTCTCATCACAGATTCAAATTCATCGCTTTACAGAATCAAAAGGTTATATTGTTCGTCGTAATCAGATAGCACAGTCAATACAGACTAAATATTATCTGAGTTTGGACGATGATTCCTTCCCCGGATCTGGCTTTTTAGGCAAAGCCGTCGAGTTTGCTGAGTCGCTGGATAATTTACTCTGTCTGAGCTTTCCAATCTATAATCCTATACTGAAAAAATATCAAAGTCAATCTTTGAAAAAAGAGCCATACCCTGTTCGAGCTTTTATCGGTTGTGGACATCTTCTGCATCGGGAAAAATTTTTGCAATTGGGAGGCTATCGAGAAGAATTAATTCATCAGGGGGAAGAAATAGAAATTGCCGCTAGAGCTTTTCTACAAAACTGGTATTGCTATCATTTTTCAAATTTATTGATTCATCATACGGCTTCCAATGAAGGACGTAATTGGCACCGTATGGATTTCTATGGAGCGAGAAATAACGTCTTATGGAACGATTGGTTCATGCCCAAACAACTCAAACTCATCAAACAATTAAGAACTTTAGTTGCTAGATCCTATCGTGGAATAATAGTCCGAAGAATCGGTCAATTTCAAGGAGAATATGCTGGCTTCAATGACATCAAACGACTGAAATCTTATCGTCAAAATATGTCTACAGAATTGTATCAAAAATGGAAATTATTGCCTTATTTCTAGATATAGATTTTTGTAGATAACATTTTTAAATTATTTTAGATTTATATATAGCGAGCCTAAATCAATCGTGAAAACTTCAAACTCTTTTTACTGATTCCTTATTTCTAACAGAAGTCATGGAGAAAAGCTAATTGAGCTTTGGGAAATTAAAAGATTCCATCTTTTGCCTGTTCACATCCCATTTAGGTTGGCTATACATATAAACAGTTAATAAATTTACTAAAAAATTGAACTTAAATCATGATCAGCTTTTATTATAATGAATAAGTACATTTGTTCATTTCGAGGCCGTAGGGACAATTATCAAATTCCCTTAGCTCTTTCTGAATCGGGCTTACTTGATCAGTTTATTACAGACTTTTATACGAGTGATTTTTTACAAAAAATAACTCCAGTTCTAAAATCTAAATGGCAAAGTAAATTAAAATATCGACAAGAAAAACAAATTCCATCGGCAAAAGTAAAATCTCTTTTCGGAACAACATTACTTGAATACAGTCGTCATTATCTCGGTTTTTCTCGTTCTTCTACCTATGCTTGGCTAGATCAAAATTTTTCTTACGCCGCCATATCAAGAGCGCGAAAAACAAGGAGCAATCTATTTCTTTATACTCCTTATGCTTGGGAAGCGTTTCTTGCGACCTATCATCATGATCCTCGTAAGATTTTATTTGCATATCATCCCCATCCAAAATTTGAATCTACTTTATTAGCAGAAGACTTTACACATTTTCCCTTTGTAGAAAAATCCTATCAAGACCAAATAGGTAATGCCCTGCCAGAAAATCTACAAAAAAAAATAAGAGATTGTTGGAAATATGCGGATCAAATTTTGTGTGCTAGTAGCTTTACTAAACACACGCTGATTTCCGCTGGAGCAGAACCTAGTTCTTGTCACATTATTCCTTATGGAGTGGATCTCCCTCTACCACCTTTTCAACAGCCGAATTCTAATTATTTTCAGGCTCTTTTTGTCGGTTCTGGAGTTCAGAGAAAAGGTTTACATCATTTACTTTATGCTTGGAAAAAAGCAAGACTTCCTGAAAAAAGTCAACTGATCTTAGTCTGCCGAAATCTAGACCCTGGGATAGAAGCACTAATCAAGCAAACTCCCAATATTAAGCTAATTAGAGGTACGGATTCTCAGACATTACATAATCTCTATGAAACCAGCCATTTATTTGTAATGCCTTCTTTAGTAGAGGGGTTTGGTCATGTCTATCTAGAATCTCTAAGCCACGGTTGTCCTGTTTTGGGGACTGCTAACACTTGCTTGCCAGATTTAGGCGGAGAGAATGAAGGAATTTTTTTAACTGAAGTTAGCAATATAAATGAGCTTATTTATAAACTAGAATATCTAGCGGAAAAATTACTCAACAACAACATACGGCAGCAAGCTAGATCTTGCTCAGAAGGTTTTTCTTGGCAAAACTTTCGTCATAAACTCCTCAGTTTTTTGTGATATAAAACCGTTAACTTGAATGATTCTTCAATTATGGCTGAAATTTATCGTAATTTACTTGTTATAGTTTGTTTTGGGTTACTTGGGTGGGGATTAATCCGTATGGAGCGAATTTATCAATACCCTTTTTTTATGGGAGCAATTTTTATTTCATTTCTCCTTCCACAAGCTTTTGCATTAGTAAATAACCCAGGATTGCTAGATCAAACAGCTTTAGAAAGAGTCCTTTTGGTGTCATCTTTGTGTGCCGCTGCTTGTTGGTTAGGATATCAAGGAAAACCTAATATAAGATGGTTAAGTCAGTTTCAAACTAATATTGATAAAAATAAGTTATTCCAAGCAGCTAACCTTTTAATGTTTATCGGTTATCTGTGCTATTTTTTAAGACAAAACACGCCTGATACTACAATAGATGGTAGTTTGACAGGAGCTGGCACTATTTATTTCTTCTTTGGTCAAACTATTTATATTGCGTTTTCGATATTTCTTTTAGAAGTATTTAAAAAACCTTCTATTCAAAATATAATTTTTACCTTATTGTCTGGCTGGATTCCTTTGCAAAGAGTATTAATCGGGAGAAGACAGACCACTATGGTATTGGTAATTATGATAGGTTTCTCTTTCTTTCTCATTCGCCGTTATGTTCCACCAAGATGGTTAGTTATTTTAGCTATTTTTTTAATGACCGTTTTAATACCCGCTATTGGTGCCATGCGGGGAAATCTTTGGGATGCTGTATTTAGTGGAGAGTGGCAAACGATATTATCTACTTCTCAAAAATCGTTAGATACTCTAAATAAAGGAGAGATTTTAGAATTAAGGAATGCTGCTTTTTTGATCAAGGCGACGGCACATCTTAATTTATATGGACTAGGGGCTGGATGGTGGGATGCTATTATTCAAACTCTCATCCCTGGGCAAATATTAGGATTTGGCTTTAAACAATCACTACAGTTTAATTTTTTGGCTGGTCCGAATAATCTTAGAACTAACAATATTTTATATGATTTATATGGTTATTCTTGGCAATCTGGAACAACACCTACTGGGATAGGTGAATCGTTCGTAGAATTTGGTTATTTAGGTTGTTTAGTATTTGCTTTAATTGGTTATTTTTTTAAACATCTTTGGGTATCAGCTTATTATCACAAAAGTCTTTTTAGTTCCTTACTTTATATGGGACTAATTAGCTCTGCAATGCTAAGTTTAACTCACGGGATAGGGCGATTTTTACAAGAAGCTCTTTTTCAAATAGGAGTGATCAGTTTAGTCATTTTTTATTCTAGAAGCGAACAAAATAAATCTAGGATATTCTTAGATGAAAAAAACTTTAAAAACAGTTTTAGATAGCTATTATCAAGCTAGTATATTTTAAAAAAGTAGCATCGTAATTATTGAAATTAGAACAATGGTAAATATAGCAATACTTAACTCTGGTAAAAACTAAAATCTTTTTTTAACTAAAAACGCTAAAGACATTAATTTAATTTTTGTATGTAGCAGTATTTATTTAATATTTATTTTGAACTATTAGGTTCCCTTTTGTATTGACAGATCAAGTAAAATCTTTCGAGATATAAGCAATAAAATCTTAAAATTAACATTTGAAAGCTTTTTATGAATACCAATATCGGAATTTTGTTCACTAATCTTGGACCCTATCATCTTTCTCGAATTGAAGCTTGTGTTAAATATTTTCAAAAATGCAAAATGAATATAATTGCCATTGAGTTAGCACAATTGCAAAAAGAATACCCTTGGGAAGCAAAACGAGAAGATTATAATTTTCCTATTTTTTCAATTGTTCAAAATACGGTACTTGAAAAAATAAATTTTTTTCATCTTTTATTCAAAGTCAATTATGGTCTAACTAAAATTAATCCTGATGTTGTAGTAATATCAGGTTATTCCGAGCCTGGAATGCTATTTGCATTATTATGGAGTATTTTTCATAATAGACCAACAATTTTACTTTCCCCTAGTAAGGAAGATGATAAATCTCGCAAATGGTGGAAAGAAAAATTAAAAGTTTTTATTGTTCAAAAATATACATCAGCTTTAGTTGGTGGCAAGGCTCATAAAGAATATTTGATTAAGCTAGGTATTCCTGAAAAAGGAATTTTTTTGGGGTACAATGTTGTGGGTAATAATATTTTTCATCCTGACAATATTTGTCACCTTACTAATCCTCTTACAAAGCCTTATTTTTTTGCAATTAATCGTTTTGTTACCAAAAAAAATCTTACCTTACTTATTGATGCTTATGCAGAGTATCACAAAATTAAAGGAGATTTATCATGGAATTTAGTCCTCAGTGGTGATGGAAAGTTACGTCCTCAAATAGAAAAACAAATTGATACGCTCAATTTAAATAACTTTATCCATCTTCCTGGTTTTTTACAACAGGACGAATTACTGCCTTATTTCGCCCATGCAAATTGCTTTGTTCATGCCAGTATTCAAGAGCAATGGGGATTAGTCGTCAATGAAGCAATGGCAGCAGGTTTACCTGTTATTGTTTCTAATCGCTGTGGATGTTTTGATGATTTAGTCATGGAGGGAATTAATGGTTTTGGTTTTTATCCACAAGATCAACAAGCATTAACTCAACTAATGCTTAAAATGAGTTCTGAAGAAGTAGATTTAATAGCAATGGGTAAAGCTTCATTACAACATATTCAAAAATATTCACCCGATTATTTTGCTCAAGGTCTCATGCAAGCTGTGGAATATAGTTTAGCTTAATCCTAAATTTTTATGAAAATTCTTTTTGTTATTCCTGCTCTCGGTTCCGTTTATGGCGGCCCATCCAAGTGTGTTTTAGATTTAGCTGAAGCGTTAGGTCGCCAGGGAGTAGATTTAGATATTATTGCAACAAATGCTGATGGATCTAATCGTTTAAACGTGCCTACCCAAACTTGGATTAAAGAAAAATTTTATCGTGTTCAATACTTTTCTTACTGGAATTTTTTAGATTATAAAATTAGTTTGCCCCTAACGAATTGGTTATTTCATCATGTTTCTGACTATGATTTGGTTCATACTCATGCAATTTTTTCCTATCCTACTTTACCTGCTCATTGGGCTTGCCAGTTACATCAAATTCCTTATATAATGACACCTCACGGAATGTTACAGCCTTGGGCATTAGCATATAAATCTGGGAAAAAGAAGATTTATTTTAATCTATTTGAAAGACCTGCTCTCCAGCGTGCCAGTGCGATTCAACTACTTGCCTCTACGGAGGCTGATAATATAAAGGAATTGGCAATAAAATCCCCTCTTGTGATTGTTCCTAATGGTATTCATCAAAGTGATTTTCAATTTTTACTGGATCCAGAAAATTTTTATCAGAAATTTCCTGAAACTCGTCACAAAACACTGATTCTTTTTTTAGGCCGTATCGATCCTCAAAAAGGACTGGATCTGTTAGCAATTGCTTTTGAAAAAGTTCATGCTCAATTTCCTCAAACTCATCTCATTATCGCAGGACCAGATAACATTGGCTTTACTCCAACTGCTAAGAGTTATTTCGCTGAAGCTAACTGTTTAGACTCCGTAACCTTTACGGGAATGATTACGGGTTCATTGAAATATACTGCTTTAGCTTTAGCGGATCTTTATGTTGCCTCGTCTTATTCAGAAGGTTTTAGTGTTTCTGTTTTAGAGGGAATGGCATCAGGTTTACCTTGTGTGATTACGACAGCTTGTAATTTCCCTGAAGCAGGAATGGAAAAATCCGCATTAGTTGTAGATATTAATGGCAAACAAATTACTGATGCTTTACTGTGGTGTTTACGTAATTCAGAAGAAGCCAAACAAATGGGTGATCGCGCCCGTAAATTAATTTTTGAAAAATACACATGGGATAAAATTGCCAACAAAATGAGGGGAATTTACCGTGAAATTCTTCATTAAAAGGTAATAAAATATTCTCAAAAGAAATTGGATTAAAACTTCAATAATTGATTAATAAAACTAAATAATTTCACATAATTTCACATAATTTCACATAATTTTACTGACATATGAGCCTTTGAAGCCAATTTTTGTGTCATTAATTTCGTAAAGTTACTTAATATTAATACAATTCATAATTAAATGGTAAATATGGTAAGCAAAATAGAAATGAAAAGCCAAGAAAAATTCTACCCTGAATCAAAAATTGGCGGATTCACCGATATTGATGGAACAATAGCATTTTTCAACAGAATTAATACACTTCTTGATCCATCTTTTGTCGTTCTTGATCTTGGCTGCGGAAGAGGATCACATAAAGAAGACCCAATACATATCAGAAAAAATCTCAGAATTCTAAAGGGAAAAGTCTCTAAAGTTATTGGAATTGATGTTGATCAAAATGCTAAAGATAATCCTTTTCTGGATGAATTTTATCTTATAAAAGGGAATTCTTTGCCCGTTGAGAGTAATTCTATAGATTTAATTATTTGTGATTATGTTTTAGAGCATATTTCAAATCCAGATAAGCTATTTAGCGAAATTTACCGTGTCTTAAAAAATGGTGGTTATTTATGTATAAGAACTACCAATCAATGGAGCTATGTTGCGATCGCGGCGACACTTATTCCCAATAAGTATCATTCAAAGGTAACATCGATTGTCCAAGATTCTAGAAAAGAAGAAGATGTCTTTCCAATTGTTTATAAATGTAATAGTATTCAGAAAATAACGGATATTATGAAGAAAAATAGTATTGAAGGCGTAGTTTATGGATATGAAGCGGAACCCTCCTATCTTTCATTTTCAACAATTGCTTATTCTTTAGGTGTTCTGCATCAAAAATTTGCTCCTGGGTTTATAAAGCCAGCAATATTTGCATTTGGAAAAATTAATAAAAATAATGACTAAACATAAAGTTATATGAATTTCCGACGTAGGCTCCGTACGTTAATCAAAAGAGTCTTATGGCGGCATTCAGTCGAAGAAGATACGATAGCATCCCCAAAAGAATGACTGTAAAAAACTTTAGTCATATCTCCCTCATGCTACTACTATCTGATATGATTGATTATTTTTTCTATAGTTATTATGACTTTAAAGATCAGTATGATAATGTTTTTAACAAAAATTATCCCCGATTATCTGCCAATAACGAATTGTATTTTAATCGTTTTTTCGATTATTTTTTTTATTTTTATTGGAGAACTTTTTTGTCGATACTTTTTGGGACTTGGTACTCCTCCACTTTTGATTTCGCATCCAAGAATTGAGTATATTTATAAGCCAAATCAAGATTTATATAGGTTTGGTAATCACTTCAGTACCAATCAATATGGAATGCGTTCAGAACCTTTTACCAACAAGAAAAATAGTAATGAACTGAGAATAATGGTTTTTGGAGATTCTGTCGTGAATGGTAGCAGTTTAATAGATCAATCTGAGTTAGCAACGACCATATTGAAAAATAAGTTTACTAAAATGATCGATAGGAATGTAGTTGTCGGGAATATTTCTGCGGGTAGCTGGGGGCCTGGTAATTGGCTTGCCTATGCCCAAGAATATGGATTCTTCGATGCCGATATTATTATTTTAATTGTTTCTAGTCACGATTATATAGACAATCCTACTTTTGAGCCATTAAATAAAAATACTCATCCTACCGAAAAGCCGATTTTGGCTTTAATAGAATACATCGAAAGATATGTTCCTCGTTATTTTTCACAAAAATTTGGAAAGGCAAGTTTGACTAATACCACTGATCAATTTTTAACACTAGAAACCAGTCAATTTATCTTGAAAGAAGCAGAAAAAGGACTTAATGATTTAAGAGCTTTTTTAAAATTAGCAAAAGACCATTCAAAGACAGTTATGGTATTTCAACACTATGAAAAAAAAGAAATTAAAACTGGTCATATTCTACCTGGGAATAAACTTATTAAGGAAGTTTGTAATCAATTACAAATTATCCCTATTTCTTTAGAACCCTATTTTAGTCGGTCAATTGAAGAAGGAGTCAATCCCTACATTGACAATATTCATCCTAATAGCTCAGGACAACGATTAATTGCTGAAGCAATTCTTGCAAAAATCAATTTAAAAGATGATATTCTACTCGATCATAGTATTAAAAAGCCTTTGGACGAAGTTTTTTGATGAAACATACACACGTTGTAATATCAAAATAAGGAAACGCCAATTCAAATTTGAAGTGCAACAGTTTCTGACGATAAAGAAAAGAATACTTCACGAGGAGTTCGATAGTCAAGAGATTTTCTGGGTCTATCATTTATTAAGTCAACAGCAATCTGGAAATCTTCTTGCTTGACGATTTTGAAGTTTGTATCTTTAGGAAAAAATTGCCTGATTAATCCATTGGTATGCTCATTTAATCCTCTCTCCCAAGAATGATATGGATTAGCAAAGAAACAGCTTAAACCTAATCTTTCAGCTATTTCTTGATGACCACAGAATTCTCTTCCATTATCAAATGTCATGGTTTTACAGAATTCTGTTTGAACATCTTTAAATAGCTCAATCGTTACTTCATTGATTTGTTGAACAGTTTTATTTTTCGCTAATCCTGCAAGCAAGTATTTTGACGCTTTATCTACATGAGTAACTACAATTCCCATGTGATTGCATCCAACCATCGTATCGCTCTCCCAATGACCAATCTCTGTTTTTAAATCCGCTATCTCAGGACGATGTTCAATTCCCACACGGTTAGGAATACCACCCCGCTTCTGTTTAACTCCTTTTCGTCGCCTCTGCTTCTGTTTCTGTCTTAGGTATTTTTTATAGGTTCCTAGCTCTTGGTAATCCTCATAAATCATTTGATAGATTGTTTCATAACTGACACTCTTCAATCCTTCATTTTTCATTCTTCCAGCTATTTGTTCTGGACTGTGATACTTCTCTAGCCTTGCTTTGATTTGCTCTATTGTCTCTAGACTAGTATTTTTGAATTTTCCTTTTGCTTGTTTTCTTCGAGTTTTCATTTTCTCCTTGGCTGTATCTGGAAAATAGTTTTTTGTCATCTCATCTGTATTTCGCTTCAACTCTCTTGATATTGTGCTTTTTGAACGGTTCATTTTTTTCGCAATCAACGACATTGATAACTTTTCTATCACACGCAATGTGTAGAGTTGATTTCTTTCTGCTACGCTAAGATGGTTATAACTCATAGGGATTTTCTCTTGTTATGGTATATATCAGAATATCCTTATGAGTCCTTTTTTAATAGACCCCTAAGTGTTGCACTTCATTCTTGAATCGGCGAAATTCTACAATTTATCCACACTTTTTTATGTTGTTGTTTTTTATACTTATGCACAAATTAATATAATGATATCTATTATTATTTTGACTTTCAACGAAGAAGCAAATTTAGCAATTTGTTTGGATAGCCTTAAAAAATTAAATGCTGAAATCTTTATTGTTGACTCAGGAAGTAGCGATGATACATTAGAAATTGCTAAAGAATATGGATGTCAAACTTTTTATAATCCTTGGCAAAATTATGCAGAACAATTAAACTGGGCGCTCCAAAATATACCAATTAAAACACCTTGGACGATGCGTCTGGATGCCGATGAGCGTTTAATGCCAGAATTAGTCGATGAATTAAAAAGAGTGTTGACGATCACTCCAGAAAATATTACAGGCTATCAGGTAAAACGTCGTGTTTTTTTCATGGGAAAATGGATACGTCATGGAGGCTATTATCCTACTTGGTTATTGAGAGTTTGGCGGACTGGATTAGGATTTTGTGAACAACGTTGGATGGATGAGCATATGGTTATTTCTCAAGGAAAAATTGCTAATTTAAAATATGACATCATTGACGAAAATCATAAAGGATTAACTTTCTGGACAAACAAGCATAATAGTTATGCTAATCGAGAGATAAAAGATTTATTACATTTATATAGTTCTTCTCAGGAAAAAGATTCTCTCTTAGATCGGGATCATTTTACGCAAGCTAACCAAAGACGATGGATTAAAAATAATTTATATAGCCGTTCTCCACTTTTTTTAAGAGCTTTAATTTATTACTTTTTACGTTATGTTATTGGGTTAGGTTTCTTAGACGGTATCGAGGGAATGATTTTTCATTTTTTACAAGGTTTTTGGTATCGTTTTTTGGTAGATGCAAAAATATATGAATATACAAAAAATAAGTTAGCTTAAACTCTAGTTTATAGTAACTTAAAAATTATTGTTTTCATTTTCAGAAATGCAACTTAATTGTCTTTTTAATTGCTTAATTTTAAATATTTTTAATTTTTATGTTAACTATTTTAGTCACTGGTGGTGCGGGCTATATCGGCTCCCATACAGTTTTATCATTACACAAGATAGGATATAACGTTATTGTTTTGGATAATCTTGTTTATGGGCATTCAGAACTCATCAAAGATATTCCTAATGTCGAGTTAATCGTTGGAGATATTAATGATGCGACGAGCTTAGAAAAAGTATTTAAAAATCATAATATTGAAGCCGTCATACACTTTGCCGCCTATGCCTATGTTGGGGAATCCGTAACCGATCCTAATAAATACTATCGCAATAATGTTGTGGGGACATTAACACTTTTAGAAACAATGCTAAAAGCAGGAATAACAAAAATTGTATTTTCTTCTACTTGTGCAACCTACGGTATTCCCAAAATACTTCCTATTCCCGAATCTCATCCCCAAATCCCTATTAATCCCTATGGGATGAGTAAATTAATGGTAGAAAAAATTCTCCAAGATTTTGATCAAGCCTATGGTCTCAAATCTGTAATTTTTCGTTATTTTAATGCGGCGGGTGCTGATCCTAATAATCAATTGGGTGAAGACCACCAACCCGAAACCCATTTAATCCCCCTCGTATTACTGGCTGCTCTAGGGCAAAGAGATGAGGTTTCTATTTTTGGAACGGATTATCCTACACCTGATGGAACCTGTATTCGCGATTATATTCATGTCAGTGATTTAGCTGATGCTCATGTTTTAGGATTAGAATATTTACTCACAGAAAATGAGAGTAATGTTTTTAATTTAGGTAATGGTAACGGTTTTTCTATCAAAGATGTCATTGAAACTGCCAAAGAAGTCACTGGTAAAAATATTCCTATCAAACTTAGCGATCGCCGTCCAGGAGATCCCGCCGTATTAGTAGGAGGGAGTGAAAAAGCCAGACAAGTTTTAGGCTGGAATCCTCAATATTCCTCTTTACATGAGATGATTACTCATGCTTGGAAATGGCATCAAAAACGACATATTTTAAAGGGCAATATTCAGATAAAACTTATTGACTCCCTAAAACTATCAGCAAAAGTTATTAACAAAATATGAAAAACCACCCTATTTTTTTGATAGAGTAGTTTTGGCACTGGTTCAGTCTAATTATTAGAATGAAATCCTTACAAGACAAGGACTTAAC
>QBMS01000069.1 GCA_003249095.1 Snowella sp. | reverse complement strand
GTTAAGTCCTTGTCTTGTAAGGATTTCATTCTAATAATTAGACTGAACCAGTGCCAGAGATTATTAAGCAGAAAATATTACACTTAATATCCTTTAAATTAGTATGAATTAGGTTTTCTGGGAATTGTTCATGGGCGAACGCAATTAGCCCCTACATAAGGTTTTTAAGGATTGTTGTTCATGGGCGAACGCAATTAGCCCCTACATAAGGCTTTTAAGGATCGTAGGGGCGCAAGGCTTGCGCCCAAAAGTAGCTTCTCGATCTCCATCCATTTTCCGCTCGATCCCTCCTGTCCCCGTTGATAAGGGGGGTGTCCGTAGGACGGGGGGATCTTAAGACCCATCTACTGAATCCTTGTCTTTTCCTAGAAGCATTCGTTAAACTGGGCTACAAGCTTATAATTCACAAATCAAAAAATAAAATGGTAGAGCGATCGCGACAACCCTGGGATCGGGGAAGATTTTTTGAGACCCTGACCTATTTTGAAGTCATTCCCTTTTTAGGCTGTTTACAACGAATTTTTTCAGGGCAACCCAAACCCCAGACCCATTTATCAGAACCCCCAAAAACTATGGATATGATTCTAGTCGTCGGTGCAACAGGAGGCGTAGGAAAGCGAGTTGTTAATACTTTATTAGCCCAAAATTATCCCGTTCGAGTATTGGCCAGAAACCCCGAAAGAGTGAGAGAATTATTCAGTGAAAAGGTAGAAATTTTTGAAGGGGATCTGACCATTCCCGAAACCCTAACACCGAAATTAATGGAAAATGTAGCGAGTGTAATTTGTTGTTCTGGCACAAAAGTCCAACCCGTTGAAGGGGATACACCCACCAGGGAAAAATACTATCAAGGCATTAAGTTTTATCTGCCAGAAGTAGTTGATGTTCCCGAATTAGTGGAATATGAAGGTATTAAAAATTTAATTGCGGTCGTCAAGAAATATATCAAACCGACCGAACAAACGATTTTTGACTTTACCCAACCGACCGAAGATTTAAAAGCCACTTGGGGAGCCGTCGATGATGTGGTGATGGGCGGTGTGAGTGCGAGCCAGATCCAATTAATTCAAAATCGAGCGGTCTTTTCAGGGAATGTTTCTGTTGCCAATAACGGCGGTTTTGCCTCTGTTCGGACTCGTAATTTTTCCCAGGCGTTAGATTTATCTAACTATGAAGGCATTGAACTAAGAATTCAAGGGGATGGTAAACGCTATAAATTAATTATGCGCGGTGAAGACAAATGGGATGGCGTGGGTTATTGTTATTCCTTTGATACCTTTAATAATCGACCCCAAACGATCCGAGTTCCCTTTGATCAACTAATTCCTATTTTTCGCGCAAAAAGTGTTCCAGAAAAAGGCAAATTTAATCCCAATCGAGTTTATTCCTTGCAATTAATGCACAGTAAATTTGAATATGATGGAGAATTAAATCCAACTTTCTCTCCTGGATTATTTGCCTTAGAAATTGAATCGATTAAAGCCTATGGCAATCCGAAAACGCCCCAATTTATCCATATCAGTTCGGCGGGAGTGACGCGCCCAGGTCGTCCAGGTTTGATTTTAGAAGAAGAACCCCCAGCCGTCAGAATGAATGAGCAATTAGGCGGCATTTTAACTTGGAAATTACGCGGAGAAGAGGCCATTCGTCAAAGTGGTTTGCTTTATACCATTATTCGTCCCTGTGCCTTAACGGAAAAAACGGAGATTAACTCCCTGATTTTTGAGCAAGGGGATAATATTCGCGGTCAAGTCAGTCGCAACGCGATCGCCGAGCTATGCCTAACCATTATGGATTCTCCAGAGGCTTGTCAGAAAACCTTTGAAGTCAAAGAAACCGAGGGAGCCAGTAATGAGAAGGAATGGCCAACACTTCTAAATGATTTAAAAAAAGACTAACAAAATCGAGATTAAACCAGATTGGGTTTGATGTCAGACAACAGTTGTTCAGGGACAGAATACAGCACTTTGCGTTAACATTTGCAACACTGTAGGGGCTGAATAATATTCAGTCCTTAATATTGCGTGTACAGAAAGATTAAACAATTTGCTGCATCCTATTCAGCAAGTTCTAACCCTAGCTATTTGACAGCTAAACTCGTAGAATGATAGCCGCATATCATCAGGAGTTCGCGCAATGGAGTCAAGCTTTTTAACGGCGGTGTTTCTACCCTTTGCTTTGTTTATTATCATGTTAGGCATGGGATTAGGACTAACGGTAAAAGATTTTACAAGAATTTTAGTCAAACCCAAAGCCGTAATAATTGGTCTAATCGCCCAGTTAATTATCGTCCCTGTAGTCGGTTTTCTGTTGGCAATATTTTTTCCTGTTTCTCCCGAATTAGCGGTAGGAGTGGTAATTTTAGCCGCTTGTCCTGGGGGGCCAACCTCTAATTTGGTGACGTATTTAGTAAAGGGTGATGTTGCTTTATCCATTACTCTAACGGCGATCAGTAGTTTGGTTACGGTGTTTACTATTCCCCCAGTAGTCAATTTAGCGATGCAACAATTTATGGCAGAAAGTATTTCTCTACAATTACCTTTTTTGAAGACTGTCATTCAAATTGCCGTTATTACCCTGATTCCTGTGAGCTTAGGAATGTTAATCCATCACTATGCTCCTACACTTGCCGCTACTATTGAAAAAAAAGTAAAGTGGTTATCGTTATTTTTCTTGGGCTTAATCATTGTTGGATTACTCTTAAAAGAACGGGCAAATGTTTCTTCTTTTTTCTTGCAAGTCGGTGGAGTAACATTAGCCTTAAATGTTCTAACAATGGTTTTGGGATATAGTCTGTCGGTTTTAACTGGTTTAAATGGGGAAAGTGCTAAGGCAATTACAGTAGAAGTCGGAATTCAAAATGGGACATTAGCTATTCTAATCGCCAGTGCGCCGACATTTTTAAATAATCCCAATATGGCTATTCCTGCGGCAGTTTATTCTTTATTAATGTTTGTTACTAGTGGTATTTTTGCCGTACTGATTCAACAGCAACGAGTTAAAATGTCGAGTTAATTTAGAATTAATTCAATTTTGAATATTTCATCAGAATAGTAGGACCTAAAACAATAAACTGCTATTGAGTTAGTGATTTTTTTGTTGTCTTTGCCATATTCAATGCGTTGAAAAATAAGAGAAGCGATCGCTGATCTCGGACTAACTGTCGCGAATCCTTCAGAAGCTTCGGATCAAGCCGTTTAAATCAAGTAAACCGAGGGAGCCAGTAACGGGCAGAACTTGTTTTTTTTGATCCAATGAACTGTAAAGACATTAGTAAAATCTGGAATTAAGTGATTTGAACCCATTTATCCCCAAAAAATATCTATTTCGTCTAGAACCAAAGCATGGCACTGCCAATAATTTACAAATAGTTTACAAATATTAAAGTAAATTCTGTTTTTAATATTAATTTTTGCTAAAATCTTACACAGACTGGTTAAGATAGCCTAAAGATTTATCACAAAATCAGCATTGACAATTCGAGTCCCATTCAAGATAGACGGTTAAGCGAGGATTGACCATGAAGATGGAAACCCTAGAATTTATCATCTACCCTGATGGCCGCGTCAAGGAAATGGTGACGGGCATTGTTGGCTCTTCTTGCGAGGAAGTTACGGCGGCGATCGAGGCCGCTCTGGGTCAGGTTCTTTCCCAGGAAACGACTTCTGATTATTACGCTCAAAAGGCAACCCAGACTCTTCAGGCAGATAATCCCTCGGCCTTGAGTGAATGGTAAATCCCCAAAAATAGTTTTTAATCCTTAAATTTCGTTGAAATTCACCTAAAACGCTTATGTCACACTTTAGCAATATTAAAACCAAAATTCGCGATTTGACGGCTCTCAAAACTTCCCTCACCAATTTAGGGATTGATTGGAAGGAAGGCCCCCGTGCGGTCAGAGGCTATCAAGGACAAACCTTAACGGCAGAAGTGGTGGTTGAACAGGCCAACAACTATGATATTGGTTTTAGCTGGAATGGTCAGGAATACGAATTGGTCGCTGACTTGCAATACTGGCAACAACCCTTGACTGTCGATGGTTTTCTCAAGCAAGTGACCAAGGGTTATGCCCTAGAAACGATTTTGCAGGAATCGGCCAAACAGGGTTTTCAGGTTGCTGAACAAACTAACAATCAAGATGGTTCCATTCGTCTCGTGGTTCAACGTTGGAGTGCCTAATGGCTAATGATTTTTCTTCTCCCCCTGATCGGTCTGGTTTAGAGCCAGAGTTAGGGGGATTTTTGCGTGATGTGTCCGATAGATCAGGATTCGAGCCAGAGTTAGGGGGAATCCTACGGGAAAAAGGGGTTTATGTGGATGAAACTACCTGTATTGGTTGTAAACACTGCGCCCATGTGGCCCCGAATGCTTTTTATATTGAGCCTGATTACGGGCGATCGCGGGTTTATAATCAGGACGGCCATTCTGAAGATATTCTCCAGGAGGCGATCGATACCTGTCCCGTCGATTGTATTCATTGGGTGGATTATACCGAGTTAAAACAATTAGAAATCGCCAGAAAAGAGCAAGAAATCAAACCGTTGGGCTTTCCTCAAGTTCATAAACATACCAAAAAAGGTAAACTCAATTCATCTTTTTAAAACCCTTATATCCGAAAAAAATTATTAGATAACATCTATCTCTGCGAGTAATTGTTCCAACGTTTCAGGAAAATCGCCGTTACTAACCATGCGTGAAAAAACTTCGTAGCAGTCATTTTTATCGCCTTGTTTACGAGGAAATCCTAGCCAGAGGATAATTAGGATTTTACGCCCCTCTGCTTCAAATGCTCGAAAAAATAGACGATGGCGATCGCTGAGTCCCATGCCTTTTAAGCGTCCATAATGCCTCAGAGAACCCTTGAGGCTAAATTGGGGCGCAAAGGGATCGAGGACTATTTTTTCCTTAATACCTGTCATGACAGCCGCTAATAATTTAACCGTCGGATGCTTCCCAAATTCACTGGGAGGAAGCTTTATTTTAAGTTGGTTAACTTGTTCTTTGAGTTGTCGTCTTTGTTCGCCGAATAACTTGCGATGAAAGTAAATTTCCCATCCATTGCGAATAATTGCACTCATGGATCAATTTCAACACCCGCAAGAAGTTCATCGTCTTCGGTGGACATTACTTCGGTATAGGCTTCCAGATGATCACTGTTTTGCAGGGCATCTTTACTAATAAAGTCAAGAAATAAACTCAGCATTAAGCTATTGTCTGCTTCTTCTTGATTTGCCTCAGATGTCGGAGGTTCGAGTTTCACTAATAAGGTATTATCCGCTAGGACTTCTACCCATCCAGTCGCATTAATAAATTGAGGATTTTCTCGATAAAAGGAGGCGGGTAGTCTAAAACCTGAAGAATTACCAATCTTGGTGGGGGATAATGTATAGGTTTTTGAATTCATTGATGTTGATACGGATTGTAATAACAATATTTTAGCAGTAAAACTTCCCCTCTATTCTATTTTTATTACTCTGCATCAATAACTTTTACTTCTGTAAATTATTATCGCATTTTATTTGATTCCTTCTACCCGAAAACCTGGAGCTTGATAATCAGATTCTAGATATTTTTGAGGAATCGTTGTATGATTACCGTCCCGCAGAGTACTAAAGTGGGGAGACATAATTTCAATGCCGACTTCATTACAGCAATCTTGAATATTTTGATGCAGTTCCGAATAGGTCAACATTAAAGTATTAGTATTACTGACATAGGCGTGTAAGGTATAAGCAACATAGAAATCACTTAATTCTGTTTGTAATACAAAAGGAGCAGGTTCTTTGAGGACATCGCCAGTTCTCAGGGCTGCTTGACAGAGGGTTTCATGAATTTTGCGCCAGGGATTATCATATCCTAGTGTGACAGTGGTTTTAATAATCACACCAGGATTTTTTTTATCAATACCGATGGTTAAATTCGTCACGGTACTCGTCAAAACTTTAGAATTGGGAATACTAACGACTTCATTCAAATAGGTCTTAATACGAGTTACCAATAAAGTATTTTCTATCACCACCCCTCGGATTCCTTCAATTTCTACAAAGTCTCCTACTCGAAAGGCTCGCGTATAAATCAATAAAATGCCTGATACAATATTGGCGATCGCGCCTGAAGATCCCAAGGAGAAAAGAACCCCAATAAAAAGCGTAATTCCTTTGGCGGCGGGACTATCAAAGCCTGGTAGATAGGGACTGGCGATCATAACTCCCATGATAAAAATCAAAACTGAAATAATTCGACTAGTGGGTTCTGCCCAGTCTTGATAAAAACCTGGAATTCTAATTCCTTCCTCTCTTATTTCAGAAAAAATAACACTATTAAACCGAATAATATAGTAAGTAATAATCACAATCAAAGCAATCATGAACAGATTTGGTAAATAGCCTAAAAAAGCACCAACTATCTTCTGAACATTTGAGTCGATAAATTGTTTAAATTGCGCTGAATACTCATTAGAAAATGGATAGATAAATAGGATAAAAGTGATGTAAAAAAAGATTAATGATAAATAACTAAAAAGTTTAGAGAAATTAATCGAAAAACGAATAAATTGAATAATTAAAGCTTTGGTTTTTTTGCCAAAACTGAGTCCTCTCACCCTTTGCCCCACTAAGCTATCAAACTGAGTGAGGGGAATCAAGATTAGGGCAAAAAATCGGTTAATTAGGTATAGTGATGCCCCAAGGCCCAGACTGGCTAGAACGATCCATCCCAAGGAACGAAGCACATTAGAGCCACTGCGTCGTTGTCGATACTCTGCGATCGCGTTTAAAAGAGTCCTTTGATATTTCTCGGCTAAAGCTTGTTGAGAAAGTCCCGCTATTTTCGCATCTTCGGGAGTAATGGATAACAGAAAAAACTCTTTTGTTCGTAGATAAAGAGTGGGAAAGCCCTTGGGTTTCACGATACTCACATCTTCTGGCTTCATACTGAAATCATCGGCCAAATTTTGAATGCGTTTGGTTTGACCCTGGACTCTCGTTTGAGCGGTAATCCCTTCAAAGGGAGCAGAAATTTTCCAAAGTTCTATTCCGTCAAGGGTTACAGGAAAAGCATCAGGTAATTCGGAAGCGTCGTTGGGTATTTCTGAGGAAGGTGTTTCGGGTTGGGTGGAGGACGGAGTTCCAATGACTTCGTTAATTAAAGAGAGATCTTGTCCTTGAACCAGTATGGGTTGTCCAAAATTGACGGTTAACAAGAAACAGAGAATAAATTGTAGTCCCAGACTTACCCATTTTTTGACCAACCTCATTTGTCTATTCCCCTTCTTTATTCCTTAATGACAACTATTCTATGGTTAATCGGTAAAAAACTTCTAGTTAACTAACATGGAATCGCAATTTTTCTGAAAACAGAATTAACTCAGGGGTTTGCGGGCAATAATTGTGCGATGACGGGGATCGCTCGGTACGGTCGTTTCGTGGATAAAACCGACAGACGTTAAACAATTTTCCACATCAAAAGTATAGTAATCATCGCTCCAGGGTTCCGTACTTTTCATTAAGACAAACAACACGGGCGGTAATCCCTGAATAACAGGAGAAAGGGGATTGTTATCCACAATGCCGATCACACCTCCTGGTCGCAAAATTCTTAGAGCTTCCTGAAAAATTGCCTGGGTCGCCTCACGGGGTAATTCGTGCAAAGTAAGCTGTAACGTCACGACATCAAAGGAATTATCCCCAAAAGAAGTCTCTTCTGCTAGACCATGCACCCATTCGCTGATTTCTCCTTCTGTATCACTGATTTTTGCGACAGAAAGCATATAGGGCGATAAATCTAGTCCGAGGGTTTTAATGGGTTCCGTTTGTCTTTGCTGATAGTAACGATGGAGCGCAAGGGTGGAAATTCCCACCGAACAGCCGATATCTAACATATCTGTCACCTTATTCGGGCTATAGGACGCTAAAACTTCTAAAAAACTATTTCTGAGGCGTTGATGAGCCGTTTCCCAGGAAATAGGTTCGTCTTTCCAAACTCGCAAGCACATGGCATAGGTAGCGGGAATAGCTTCAAAGGCGGCTTGCCAGGATAAATTGCCTGAATCGTAGGCATGGAAAGGCACTTGATAATAATCAGGATAGGTGACGTTGGGGTTTTCTAGTTCGGGGAAGAGGGTTTTGACCTCAGAACGTTCAAAATCTTCGCAATATTGCCGCCAAGCTACACCATTTTTCTCGGCTGTTTTAATTAAAACCTGTCGCGCTTGATATTTCATTACCTGATAAAGCGGTTTGGTTTGAATAAGGAGATTAACAAAGCGAGAAAGCAGGTCATCTCCTGCCCAATCGGGTTTGAGTTTACTGGAGGTGCTGGTCATAACAAGATTGAGATTTTTGACACTAGGGATTTACTTTATTATTTCAGGATCAAGAGACAATCGTGAATTATAAAGTTTCTTTACATTCTGTTCTCAAAATAGTTAAATTTACTACTTTTGTCTAACCTTTTCCAGACTAAATCTTAAGTATGAGCCGAAGTCAATGCTTTCAATTTAGCGGTTTCTTCTTCACTTAATTCGCCTGGTTGACCCGTAATTTCTTTATAAATTTTGATATATTCAACCGCAGAACGATACCAACTGAAATCTTTTTTCATGGCTCTTTGTTGCAGTTTTTGCCAGTGGTCTTTATAGCGAAAACCTTCCCAGGTGCGTACCATTGCCGTAAAGAAATCCAAGGGTTCATAACGGTCAAAACAATAGCCTGTTCCCGCTTCATTCACGGGGTCATAGAAGGGAACCGTATCCACTAATCCGCCCGTTCGTCGGACGATGGGAATGCAACCATAGCGCATGGCCAGCATTTGACTGATACCACAGGGTTCAAAACGAGAGGGCATCAAAAAGACATCACAACCCGCATAGACCCGACGGGAAAGGGGTTCGCTATGGAGTAGTTGCACGGACATCCGACCTCGAAAACGGGATGCCATTTGCCAGAGTTGGGTTTCGTAATAGCGATCGCCTGTGCCTAACACAATTAACTGGGCATCGGTGTAGGCCATAAAGCGATCCAACATTTGGATCAACAGATCAATCCCCTTTTGTTCGACTAAACGAGTTACCATCCCCATTAATAGGGCATTACGGTTAACTTCTAAACCTGTTTCTTCCTGTAGGGCAATTTTATTCAGAACACGTTTGTCTAGGGTATCCGCCGTAAAGTTTTCACTAATAAAGCGATCGCTGGCAGGATTATAATTTTCCGTATCAATACCATTGAGAATACCCACCAAATTTTGCTTGACGTAGGACAGTAAACCCTCTAACTTTTCTCCGTAGGCAGGGGTCTGGATCTGTTGGGCATAGGTCGGCGAAACCGTCGTCACCCGATTAGCAAATTGTATCGCCGCCGCCATCGTATTATCTCCCTGCATATACCAGGGACACCAGGTTATTTTCTCCAATACATCTCGGCTCGGCCCTTGATAGGCCAAATTATGAATCGTAAAGACCGTCGCAATATCAGGCGATTGATTCATCCAAACGGGGATCATGCCCGTATGCCAGTCATGACAATGAATAATCTCAGGTTTCCAAAAATTCCAAGCAAATTCCGCCGCACCATTGGCAAAAAAAGTAAACCGCCATCCCTCATCCTCTCCTTGATAAATACGACGGGGATTAAACACAGGATGACCAAACAAATAAAGGGGAATATCTGTCTTAGGAACTAGGGTTTCATACACAGCAAACTCTTGAAACATCGCCGTTCCTTCCCAAACGGGCTTCTTGGGGATTTCAATTTTATCCGCCAAAAAACCGTAGTAGGGCATAAAAATTCGGACATCATGCCCCAACTGACGCAAGACCTTGGGCAAAGATCCAACCACATCTCCCATTCCACCCGCTTTAGCAAGGGGGGCAACTTCGGCCGCGACAAATAAAATCCGCATATCTGCTGTGTGTTCCCTGATGACATTTAAGAGTGATTATAGGCTTTTAGGGGGAACTAACACTAGATCTCAGAAACTTCTTCATCTTGATCATTACCTTCTCCCTCTTCAAGCGGTAAAACATTGACTAAAACTTTATCAATTCTAATCCCATCCATATCCATCACTTCTAATCGCAAATTTAACGCCGTAAAGTGTTCACCCGATTGAGGAATTTTACCCAAGGATTCTATGATAAAACCGCCCAAGGTATGATAGCCGCTCTCTTCTTCGTTAGGCAACATTTCGATTTCATAAAGCTCTTTAAATTCATCAATAGACAGTAACCCATCTAAGAGCCAGGAACCATCTTCCCGTTGGATAATTTGGGGTTCTTCAATGTCATCTTCATTGGGAATATTCCCGACGATCGCTTCTATTAAATCATTCAGGGTGACTAATCCTTCAATGCCCCCATATTCATCGGTAATCAGGGCAATATGGGTTCCCGATTCCCGAAACATTTCTAACACATTGAGAGAACGGGTACTTTCTGCCACAAACAAAGGTGGTTGGACTAATTGTTTAAGATCGATGGTCGGCGTTGTCCAGTGGGTATTTAAAATATCTTTAACTCGCACAAAACCCAGACAATTATCAAGCGTATCTTGCCCGACGGGAAAACGGGAATAGGGGGTTTCTAAAATTTCTCGTTGATTTTCTTCCCAGGGTGAATCCAAATCTAACCAGGCGATCGCGGTGCGGGGAGTCATCAAAGTTTTAATCGGGCGATCGCCTAACCGAAAAATCCGTTCCACCATATCCTGTTCCGCTTCCTCAATCATCCCCGCCTGGGTTCCCTGCTCAATCAAAACGCGAATTTCTTCTTCCGTAATCGGAGAATCCCCCGTATTCACAACCCCCAGTAACTTTAATAAAGCATCCGTCGAAACTCCCAACAAACGGACAACAGGCGAAGTGAGTTTTGCTAATCCATTCATCCAGGGAGCCACCGCGCAGGCCAACGTTTCAGGATTACTCAGAGCAATTCTTTTGGGGACAAGTTCACCCACTACCAACGATAAATAGGTAATCAGCGTGACGACTAGCGTAAAACTCAAGGGTTCACTATAGGGAGCCAGAAAAGGAATTTCGTGTAGAGCGTCTCCTAATCTTTTGGCCACCGTCGCCCCCCCGACTGCCCCACTGAGAATGCCAATCAGGGTAATCCCAATTTGAGCGGCTGAGAGAAAATCATTGGGAGAGGTTGCTAATTTAAAAGCTAATCGGGCATTTCTATTTTTCTGCTTGGCCAACTGCTCCAAACGGACTTTACGGGATGAAACGATCGCAATTTCCGAACCAGAGAAGACACCGTTGGCGATAATTAACAACAGAATCAAGAACAGTTCAAGGGCAACAGAGGACATTCGCTGGGATAGGGATAGGGATAGGGATTTGAACTAAGCTTACCGATAAAATAGGACTTTGACACCAAAAGCCAGGACAGCCAGTCCAGACCTTAGAGAAAGCAAACTATCGATCTGCAAAACAGGCTTGAATGAGATTATGCCATACTCAGGTTGAACAACCCATTAATTCTAATAAACCCATTAATTCTAATAATAGGGTAGAATCGTAAAGGAGAATTTTTAGAACATCAATGATTAAGTTACGCTTAAAACGTTTTGGCAAAAAAAGAGAAGTCAGCTATCGTATTGTTGCGACAATCAGCACCAGCCGTCGCGATGGTCGTCCCCTAGAAGAATTAGGCTTCTATAATCCTAGAACCAATGAAACCCGTCTCGATGTCCCCAACATCATCAAACGTCTCAAGGAAGGGGCCCAGCCTACTGAGACCGTCCGCTCTTTGTTACGCAAAGCCCAAGTATTTGAACAAATGAATGCCTAAGCCCAGAGTTTTGTCTGCCCCCCCTGTGTCGAGAGGCCCGAATTACAGCGAATTAGTTCAATTTTTGATCAAACCGTTACTGGAATCCCCGACGGATTTGAGTGTGGATTGTGAACAAGCGAACAACAAGCAACGGGTCTGGGTTCGTTTGGCCATTCAAGCAACCGATAAGGGAAGGGTTTTTGGTCGTGGGGGACGGAATCTCCAGGCGGTCAGAACCGTACTAGAAACGGCCGCGGCCAACGTCGGTCAAACCCTCTATCTAGACCTCTATGATGCAGAGCGGGCTAGTGGGGGGACGTATTCTTCCCGCAGTTCGTCTTCCTACGGGGAAACGAGCGAAACGGGCCGATTAACCCGACGCAGACCCCGTTCCCGTCCAAACATCGATCCCAATCCTTCGGTCTAGTTTTCCAGATTTAATACTGGATTAATACTCATTCCTTAATTGGCTCGATTGCTCATGTCGCGATCGGGTCTTTTAGTTTGATTGAGAAGGGAAAAGGGCGATCGCTTATTTTTCTTATTTCTCGTTTTGGACTAAGTCCATGAACAAGGCAGTGAATAGCAATTTTTTTGTAGTGCAAGGATTTTAGCTTGCTTGAACGCTTTTTGGAACCATGCGAAACGAGTGTTTCAACAACAGAAATATCATCAATTTCACAAAAAATACCACCTGTAAATAATTCATTAATAAATTATCATGGGTCACGGTAGCATAAGATTTCAGCCATCGTATCAGATGTAATCAATGAAAAACTTACAGCAAGAAACAACCTTCCAAGTTGTATATTTATGATGGTGGCGAAATCAGTGAATTCGCATTATTAGGTTTCTTGAATATGGCCCTGCTTTTGACAGAATCAGAAGAAAAGTCTAGTAACTCATTTCTGCCAGTGAACACCTCCGAAGGGTTGTGGGAATGGTTAGAAAAAGAGCAGATCAGCATTGGTTTTACCACTTATCAGACTAATCGTTTGATGTTGGTGGGTCGGAAGGCTAATGGCAGATTGGCGATTAACGAGCGGTTGTTTGATAAACCGATGGGACTCTATGCCCAAGGTAACAGCTTATACATGAGTACACGCTATCAAATTTGGCAATTGGACAACCATTTGGCAAGTGGCGAAACCTATCAAGAAGCCGATCGCCTCTATGTGCCAAGTCATAGCTATACGACAGGTAGCCTGAATGTTCACGATCTGGTTTTAGATAAAACTGGTACACCAGTGTTCATAAATACAGACTTTAGCTGTCTGGCAAGGATCGCCGAGGGTTATAGTTTTGCACCGATATGGCAACCGCCATTTATTACAAAACTGGTAGCAGAAGATCGCTGTCATCTCAACGGTTTAGCAATGGTGGATGGTGAAGCCACCTATGTCACGGCTTGCAGTATGACCGACAGTCCCGCAGGATGGCGATCGCACCGCAATAATGGAGGTATTGTTCTACATATTCCTAGCAATGAAATTGTGCTGGGAGGCCTATCAATGCCCCACTCGCCGCGATGGTATCAGGGAAAATTATGGATGTTGAATGCGGGGACGGGGGAACTGGGCTATGTTGACGACAGCAAATTTGTGCCAATCGCCTTTTGCCAGGGATTTGTGAGGGGCTTGGCTTTTTGGGGTGACTTAGCGATCGTGGGAATATCAAAACTAAGGTCGGCGAGTTTTTCGGGATTGGTGCTAGAAGAACGGCTATTAGCAGAAGGAAAAACGGCCCAATGTGGATTGATGGTAATTAATCTGCATAGTGGTGAGATTGTCCATTCTCTGTTTTTAGACAAACCGATTGAAGAGTTATTTGATGTGGTGGTGTTGCCCAATGTCTGTCGTCCTATGTCCTTGGGTTTTCAGGATGAAGATATTGAGCGATTGGTGACATTTCCGAGTTCCAATGGATTGGTGACGACTAAGCCAACCGTAAAACGTTCTAGTGATAGCAAGCCAGCGATCGCAGGATTGGCAACGAAGGAAAGAGTTGATCGCGAAAATCAGGAATCGCGGGAATATGAAGCAATGGAACGGCAAGAACAATGTGCTGAAGCAAAGATTAAGTTTCAGAGAGTTTTTCATCTGAATCCCGAAAGTTTAGCTCCCTACGATGCGATGACTTTTCCGAGTCTGCAACAACGTTGGCAAAGGCAACCGCAGAGGGGTGAGGTGATTGGGGTTTCGGCTTCGGTGTTGGGGGATATGGTGGGTTTTGTGATCGCGGAATTGTTACCCGATTTTAAGGCGGAAATAATTTCGTTGTTTGTTGATCCAGCCCATCGAAAAAAGGGTGTTGGTACAAAAATGTTGGCTTTTTTAGAGCGAGAGATATGGTCGCAGAAATTTGAGCAAATTATTTTGGTTTACGAGCCGACTCCTTTGGCTGAAAAGGCTTTGACATCAATGCTTCGTAAGTTGGGATGGGCTGAACCCCGATCACTGTCTAATGGTTTAAAATTCTCGCAAAAAATAGCCCAGGGAAAAACTTTATCAAAGACAAAACCCGTCAGTGATGAAGCTAAATTAATGTTTGATGCAGGGAAAGCTCAAGTTAAAGAAAATAATTTAGAAAAAGCGATCGCCTGTTATCAGGAAGCCATTCGTCTGCAAGGGGATTATGTTGCGGCCTATAATCAATTGGGAAATGTGTTACAAACTTTGGGAAAATCTGAAGAAGCGATCGCCTGTTATCAAAACATATTAGAGATTAATCCCAACATGGCCGCCGCCCATTGCAATCTGGGTAGTATTTGGCAAATTCAGGGAAAAACTGAAGAGGCGATCGCGGCCTATCAACGGGCGATAAAGCTCAAACCTGATTTTGGTTTAGCCTATCAAAATTTAGGAAAACTCTATGGCAATCAACACCAACTTCGAGCCGCAGAAAACTGTCTTAATCAAGCCCTAAAACTGCAACCCAAAAACCCACAAATTCATCAAGAATTGGGAAATATTATCAAACAAATGGGCAGAATTGAAGATGCCTTAATTTGTTTTCGTAATGCCATCAAGTTAAACCCCCAATTCAGTGAAGCCTACTATAGCTTGGGTTGTTTATTGATAAGCAAAGGACAGCTTGAGGCGGCTAAACAATGTTTAGAAAAAGTGCTTCAGGCCCGATGGGATCAGCTTTCTTTCGATCCATCTTTTATCTATTGCAGTTTGGGTTTTATCCTAGAATCTCAAAATAAATTCTCAGAAGCCCTCAGTGCCTACAATCAATCTTTGCAACTCAATCCTGAAGCAACTGATATTTTTTATCAACGGGAACATCTACGGTTAACCCTTTGTGATTGGGACGATTATGATCATCGGATGCAAATCCTAACTGAACGCATTCAAAGACATCTGGAAATTCCCCATTCCGCCAAACTTGCTCCCCTCAGTTTAAATAGTTTTTCTGTTCCGATCGCCTTACATACTGCGGTTAATCGTCACTGGAGTCAAACTATTACCGAGGCCATTGCTGAACTGAAAGCCCATTGTGGGTTTACGGCTCGACGGTTTAACCGAGAAAAAATTCGCTTGGGCTATCTCTCCGCCGATTTTCGTAGTCATGCAGTGGGTTCCCTCATTGCCGAAATTTTTCAATATCATGATCGCAATTTATTTGAGGTCTATGGCTATTCCCTAGCAGACACGACCGATGAAACCACAAAAATCATCCAAAAGGGTTGTGATTTTTTTGTCAATATAGCCTCTCTCTCCGTAGAAGCAGGCGCACGGCGTATTTATGCTGACGAGATTGATATTTTGATTGATTTAGGGGGTTACACCACTTTCTGTCGTCCTGAAATCCTCGCCCTCCAACCTGCACCTATTCAAATGCAATATTTGGGTTATCCCGACACAATGGGAGCAGAATTTGTGCAATATATCCTCAGCGATCGCCAGATTATTCCCCCAGAACTTGCTCGCCATTACACAGAACAAGTGATCGAACTGCCCCAGGCGTTTATTGCCTCCCCTGTGGAAATCAGCGAAAATGTCCCTTCTCGCTCGGTGTTGGGATTACCCGAAAAGGGCTTTGTCTATGGCTGTTTTAATCGCACTAATAAATTAGATCCCTATTTATTTACTGCATGGATGCGGATTCTTCAACAGGTTCCCGACTCCGTACTTTGGCTGAGTGACACTTCCCCCGATATTACCCAAAGTCTAAGGGACAAGGCCCAAGCCCAAGGGATTGAAGCAGAACGGTTAGTATTTTTAACGAAACTGCCTCTGATGGATTTTATCGCTCATTTGCAACGGGCAGATTTATTCCTCGATACTTGGAATTACAACGCAGGTGCTACAGCGATCGCGGCTTTGCAGTCAGGTTTGCCTATATTGACCTGTCCAGGGGAAAGTTTTGCCTCGCGCATGGGAGCCAGTATTTGTCATACTGTTGGCTTGGATCAATTTATTTGTGAGAGTCCCCAGGCTTATGAAGAACAGGCTATTTATTGGGGAACCCATCCTCAAGAATTGCAGACTATTCGAGACAATTTATTACAAAATAAGAAAGAGTTACCCCTTTTTCAGCCCAAGCAATGGGTCAATAGCTTAGAGTCGATTTTACAGTCTCTGATGAATTTTTCACTTTGTCGAGCAAAAGAACGATCTTTTTAAATGCACAATTGAAAATGAATTATCAATTATCAATTATCAATTATCCCCTAATCACAGTAATTATTCTCCCATCGGGACTAATCGCTTGTTCTGTGGAAGTGCGATCGCTCAGGGGCGGTAAATTAGGACGGCGATCAAAGATGACTAACCAACCTGTCTCCAAATTTAATCCAGAAAGATACTTATCTAATTGTTTTAATCCTTCTGTTAAAGGATCGCTTTTTCCTTCACGCCAAACTTTTAATTCCATGCCCAAAATCACTTGACCGTAACGCAAACAAATATCCATTCTTCCAGAACCGATCGCATATTCCCTGTCCAAGGTTCCGCCCCCATTAATTACGCGGTGCAAAAAAGCCATTAACACCAAATGGGGAGCAATTTCAGGATAGGGCGTACTTTTAAATAACGGTTCCCCATGTTGTCGCCAAAATTCAAGAAAAGCGGCTAACAATTCGCTAGGGATTAATTGACCTTCAGAACTTAACCAACGGGGTTCAATTTTGCCAATGGAAGCATTAGTTGTATAGAACAAAACCCTCGGCAAAACTTCGTGATAAATGGGGTTAGCGATTTCTAAACCCTGATTCCCATTTTTACATAATCCTAAATCTAGGAGATAGCGAATATCATCATTAGGAACATCAGGTAAATCCTGACCCGCTAAAATGGGTTGAATAATTGCCTTAACTCGTCCTTCTCGGAGTCTCTCCGCTAAACTATCTAAATGAGTGTCCTGCCGTTGAATGAGAATTTCCTTTGCTTGATTAATACAATCTACAGTAATTGGAATATTCACATCTGTAGCGAGATATTCAGTAACTTCTTTCGCTAAAGCATTCACTAACCAAGGTTGACCATTGGTTAAATAAAAGGCTTGTGCAACCGCTTCAGGGAGGAACGTTTGCCCTGTTAATTCGGTATGTTGTTGATAAAGATTTTTAACATCTTCAAAACTAAAGTTACCGAGGGTAAAAGAGCGTACTTTAATATTAAAAGGACTAGCCGTATTTAATCGTTCACTCCCTCCAGAAGCTACTTTATAATCCCGCACATCCCGCATCCCGATTAAACCCAAAGAATAGGGAAATCCCTGGGGACGACGGGGATAACCATCTCGCAATTGCCGCAAAATAGAAATCAGGGTTTGATCCTGTAAAGAATCAATTTCATCAATAAAAATCACCAGAGGACGAGGAGAGGTTTTGGCCCACAGACTAAGAAATTGGCTAATCTTTTGTCCCTCCATACCTGCGGGATACTCGGTGGGATGCAGTTCTGCTGGTAGCCAATGCTCTATGGCACTTCGCCAAGTTCCCAAAATAGCCCCCTCAGCAATATCGGGTTGCTCAGGAAAAGCTGCTCCAACTTCCACCGAAACCATCACGGCGGTATATTCTCCACTCGCCGTAAGTTCCTGAGCCAGGGCCAACATTGCTGTGGTTTTACCGACCTGTCGGGGGGCGTGAATCACAAAATAATTTCGTTGAGCAATCAGTCGAGTTAATTCTGGCAATCGTTCTGTAGGCGACAACATATAGTGGATGTCTGCTTGGCAGGGGCCAGCCGTGTTGAACCATTTAGGCATAGGAGTTGAGGGTTTGAGGTTGTTAAACAGTTTAACAGCTAATTAATCTGCGATCGCCGTTTTCAATGGACAATGGATAATTGAAAATGGATAATTATTAAGTATTCACTAATCGACGATCGCCGCCTATCAACGGGCGATACAGATAAAACTTAATTTTGCTTTGGCTCACCGCAATCTGGGCGGACTATTGGCGAATCAACGATGATTTGTCGAATCCGAAAAATGTATAAATAAAGCCTTACAATTGCAGTCATAAACGGCGGGACTTTACCATGAAAGATAGATCAGTCAGCAAGCTCAAAATAGTCATCGTTGATGATCATGAACTTATTTTACAAGGAACGATTTCAGCGATCCAATCCCACTTTGTCGCCCCAGAGATTTACACAGCAAAATATGCAACGGCGGGCGTTGATTTAGTACAAAAAGTCAATCCTGACTTGATCTTAATGGATTTGTCAATGCCCCAAATTCTTGGTGGTACTGCTTATACAGAATATGGATTGCAACTCCTTCAATATGTCATAGAACATCATCCCGATCTAAATATTACAGTACAAAGTAGTTTTCTCCAGGCAATTGTTAGGCTTATTCTTGAAATTGAAAATCATCCAGGAGGATTTACAATCGCCGATAAATCATCATCTATAGAAACCCTACTCAAACGATTAGATTGGTCTATCCAAGGCGTTCACTACACCCAGGATATTCAAACAGATTTACAAGTGAGGCCTGAGTGGATAGAGGTCTTAAAACTTGCTTTTGAAGAGGGCTTACAAGACAAGATGATTGCCCAGACTATGAATCGCTCTGAAAGAATGATTGGACACTATTGGTCAAAAATCCGTGATGTATTAGGAATCTACCCTGAAGCTGACAAAAATATGCGGACATTAACCTATATTGAGGCAAAAAAAGCAGGATTAATTGATTAATCTTTGTAATATTAGTATTAATACAGTTAAGATCGCACAAAATCGCCAGGGCTAGATAAATGTTTGAAAAAACCAATCAAGACTCAAAACGTAAATTTGCGCTCGTTCTTTTGTTTCTTGGCGTTATCTTCGCTTCTATTACCCATCTTGTTCACTGGTTTCAGGTTGATACCTTTGGATTAAATCGCATTAGATCAGGAATAATGGCTATTTTTAGTTTCGTTTATTTGGTATTGCTTTATAAAAAACAAACGCGGCTAGACTCATCTATGTTGCAGTACTTAGTTATCATACGCCTGAATATGATATTGGCTACTCTAATAAATATTTTTATTGTTCGTGACTTTGATGGTTTAACGCTAGTTGAATTCTACTCACCATTTACTGCCTTTTCATTTTTATGGATGACTGTGGTGCTTATCTTTGTGCCATATCAGAAATTAATGCCTTTCTTTCTTTGGGGAAGTATGCCCGTATCGATACTGATTGTTATCTATCTTGTTTTACATCCCAACGAATTGAATACAGGCAGAGGCACAAAGCTATTTATTGCCAATATTTTTTTTACTATTACGTATATTTTTATCTCGCTATTTTATGCCTCACTTCAACAAAATTTTAAGCAATTAACCGAAGAAAGACTAAACTATTATTCAAAAATTATTAGAACTCAAAATATTCGGCAAGCAGCGATCAAAGAAACCTTCACCTCCTTGCATAATGGCCCCCTGCAAAGTTTAGCTTTGCTCAATCGTGAAATTAAATCTAAAAGACTATCCCTCGCTCAGATAACGGATCGATTAGATGAGCTAAATACTGAAATTCGACGTACCAGTCAAATTCTAACAGAGGAGATCGTCGATTTGAGCGATGAATCTAACCCCTCGACAAGAAAAGAAACCTTGCAGTTAGGTTCTGGTGTGACGATTGATTTGTATAGCCCATTGCATAGCATTTTGTATGAAATTTATGGGGCAACAATCACCCGTCCACTGCCCTATTTCAACTCCATTAAGGTCAAAATTCGGCGTTTCGACAGCATCGACTCAGGTTACTTAAGCCTAGAACAAAAACGAGAAATTGGATTTTGGTTAGAGGAAGCCCTTTGTAATGCAGGAAAATATGCCAAAGAGGTAACACGGCTGGTGGTAACTGGCTGTTATTCCAACGGGCGATATATCCTTACGGTTGAAGATAATGGGCAAGGCCTACAAAAAAATCAGCGGTCAGGGCAAGGAACAGCCCAAAGTTTGGCATTGGCCAGCAAACTAGGAGGGGAATTTACTAGGGAATCTGTCACAACGGGTGGCGTTAAATGTCAATTAGCTTGGCCGTTAGATTCAGAAATTTTAAGTGAAAGTTAAATCTTGAGTAGCCAAGAAAAAAAAGATTGCTATTGGTTCCCCCCAAAGCTTGGCCTTATCTATATATGGGTTGAGATTTTCGCCCCCTAAATCCCCCAATTCTGGGGGACTTTAAAACCCATAAATAGAGAACGCTTCCCCCCACAGCTTGGCCTTATCTATATTTTGCACAGTTATAGATTGAGATTTACTCCCCCTAAATTCCCCAATTCTGGGGGACTTTGAAACCCATAAATAGAGAACGGTTCCCCCCACAGCTTGGCCTGAGCTTGTTGAAGGTTTGGAGGACTGGGGGACAAAACCGACCCCAAATAACCAACGCAAAAAAAGATTGCCGTTTTCGGTAATGACTTGACGTGGAAAATGATCAATGATCTGGGTATTAACTTGGCGCGGGACAGCCTACCCTAAAAAAAATTTTAGCTTTCGTCCTACAGAGTAAGCCTTATAGCCATTTTCACTAGACAAGACCCAGAGCAAAGTTTCCCGCTTTAAGCTGCTACCCAATGCTCGCCTATTTAGCCCTGCCATTGCCCTTATTCAGTCTATCTTCCTTCAGGATTTCCTTTAAATTCAACCCAACTATTTTCTTATGGCTAACGAATACATTCTACAAACAGGCACGGCTAACCCCTTCAATGGCGTTAGTGTCGGGCTTCTTAGCGCTCCCACCTTGGCGGATATCGATGGCGATGGCGACCTCGATGCGATCGTTGGTGAAACTGGCGGCACTCTCAAATACTACAAAAATACAGGTAGTAGCACCGCTCCCGTTTACACCGCCCAAACAGGCACGGCTAACCCCTTCAATGGCATTAGTGTCGGGAAGAACAGCACTCCCACCTTGGCGGATATCGATGGCGATGGCGACCTCGATGCGATCGTTGGTGAA
>QBMS01000068.1 GCA_003249095.1 Snowella sp. | reverse complement strand
TTTTGCTAAACCTCTTTGAGTATTTTCTTGGTTTTGCCATGCCGTTAGTATTCTTTGGCGTAAATCTAGCGAATATGCTGCCATATCTCATTAATTTCTTTAAGTTTTTTTCATGTTACCATACTTATAGCGGGTTTGAACGAAATTTGCTGTAGTGCCGACTGCTTTAGTCAAGTCATCTTCTTGTTTGACACCTGATGCACCAATATCTTTTGGAGGGCAGTTGTGTCCCATGTCAATTCCGAATTTCATGATTAATCTCCTTTTTTTACTGTTGTTGAAGAACTTGAAGCTTATGTCCTAAGATACTAAAACCGAGCAAAGAAATAACTCTCGCAATTTTTAGCCCTATTTTTTGATAAATCTAATGAATTACGATCAATTCACTATGTTTAAGAATATATAGTTCATCTCTAGGCTTGTAAATAGGAAAAAGTCTGTTCTTAGGTCAAAAAAAGGTCGGAAAAAGTCGGAAAAAGTCTGTTGTCAATATTCATCCCACACATGCGATCGCCTGTAGACTATCTCCGATAAAAACCGCATCACAATTATTGGGCAACATAAATCGCCTGATAGCTATTTAAAATCTCATAACGCGGATAGGTATTATTGCCGTGTGAGAAATTTGTTGAGTAGTCCAAAGCTGTTTAACCTGAGAAGAAACAAAAGCGATCACATCTTTCACTTTTAATCCCAAAATTGCTTCCAAATCTCTCAAAATTAGGGAATTCAGGGCAGATGACTTTTCTAACAGCTTGTTGGGTTCGGTGACGGGAGGCGAGGAAACAAAAAACAGTGATATTGATTCTATTGAATTTTGTCACCGCTTTTTGTCCCACGACTGATCGCGCCCTAGCCAATCAACATCGACCAACTTTTACGCAACTCGACTAGAATGGGGACTATTAAAAAGTCTGGATATGCTATCAGACGGGGAAGTTGCCATTTTCCGTCGATTTTAAACTGTGAGGAGTAACTGAGGAGAAACTATGTCTGATTGGATTCAACAACGGCTCAAATGCCTTGAAACTGCCTTTGACGATCAGTATTGTCGGGCGATCGCCGAAGTTACTAACTTGATGGTGAGGCAATTTCGGGCAGGGAAAAAACTTTTGATCTGCGGTAACGGTGGATCAGCGTCCGATTCCCAACACATTGCCGCCGAATTTGTCGGTAGATTCCAACTCAATCGTGAAGCTCTCCCCGCGATCGCCCTCTCAACCAATACCTCAATTCTGACGGCAGTGGGCAATGACTATAGTTTTGATATCATCTTCTCTCGCCAAGTCGAAGCCCTCGGTCAACCAGGCGATATTGTCTGGGGACTCTCTACCTCTGGCAAATCCTCTAATGTCCTCCACGCCCTCAAACGAGCCAAGGATATGGGATTAATTACCGTTGGCATGGCAGGTAATCAGGGCGGATTATTACAGGAATTTGCCGATTATCCTCTATTTGTAGCCGAAAAAAATACTCCCTACATTCAGGAAATCCATCTCATCACCTATCATCAAATTTGTGAACAGGTGGAAGCCAAACTTTTTGCCAAAGCAGGATTAGAAGCCCAATTTGCGGTTTAATACTAAGAGAAAAAAAGCTTCTTTTGTTTAGTGTTCCATGCCCGAAACGCCAAAATCAACTAAATTCCTGAAAAAAGCCCTATTCCTAGACCGAGATGGGGTTGTAATTAACTATATTCCCTACCTGAGCCGACCAGAACAGGTACAAATCCCTGAAGGGGCAGGACAAGCCCTCAAAAACTGGCAAAATGAGGATTATTTACTGATTATAATTACCAATCAATCGGGAGTCGGTCGGGGACGTTTTACCCTAGAGGATGTGGAATCGGTTCATGAACGAGTGTGTGAGATTTATCAGCCTTTTGGGGTCGAATTTGATGATATTTTTCTGTGTCCCCATCACCCCGACGATAATTGTCAATGTCGTAAACCTTCGGGGGAAATGTTAGTTCGGGCGGCGGAAAAACATGGTATTTCCCTCGCAGATTCTTTCTTTTTAGGGGATGCCCCCAGTGATCTCGAAGCCGCGATCGCCGCAGGTTGTCAACCCCTTTTGGTTTTAACGGGAAGAGGTCAGACGACATTCCAAGAAATTGACCAATACCCTGTTAAAATTCCTGTTTTTGATAAAATTGCCGATACGGTAATACTGCTTAATCATGACCCCAACTAATGGCCCACCGCGATCGCCAAAATTTGTCTCTCTCATTCCTAATTTAATGGGGGGAGAAGGGCACATTATTCCTTACCACGAAGCCGTTAGTCAGGCTGCTAAAAAGCTTGGTTGGCAATATGAAGCGATTATGCCCGCCCATCCTAGTAATCAAAATTTACCCTTGGATTGGAATGGGTGTTTATTGGATACCGATCTAGAAGAGGAAGGGAATGGCATTGAAAAAATTGGGAGAATTAAAGATGCTTTTTTGCTCGGTTTGAGTATTGCCCAATATTTTCGCAATCATTCTCAATCCGATCAATCTACCATTATTTTTTTGGAAAGATTCATTCATCTACAATTATTTTCTTTAACCGTTGCTTTATTTTTAATTCCCCACAAAAATATACAAGTTTGGTTACTCTATCGACGGGATGCTCACCACGATAAAACTCGATCCATTTATAAATTTTTACATCAAATTATTCATCAACTATTGCCGAAAAATCAGTTTAAATTCCTCACCGATAGCGAACTGTTGGCTAATTCCTTATCCGACTATTTCCAAGAAAAAATAACCGTAATGCCCATTCCCCATACGGATATTAGTTGTCCTGAAAAAGCATCAAAAGGAGAGACAAAAATTTTTTGTTGGTGGCCAGGTTCTCCTCGACTAGAGAAAGGTTGGGATATTTTAAGGTTAATCACTCAAGAGGCTGTTAAAGAAGGAGAAAAAGTTTGTTTTATTGTTACCGAAAATGCAGATTTAACGCCCCATCCAGAAGGCATCAAAGTTAAAGCCATTAAAAATAATCTGACTCGTGAAGAATATTCAGAATGGTTATGTTTAAGTGATATTATTCTTTTGCCCTATCATACTGATGCCTATAAGGAACGCACGTCTGGTATTTTTACCGAATGTATTATCGCGGGTAAAATTCCCTTGGTTACACCGAATACCTGGATGGCTCAGGAATTAAAAAATTATCAGTTAGAGGATCTCATTATTGATTGGGACAACGCTCAAAAAGTTTGCGATCGCATTATTTCCCTCATGGCTAATCCCTCAATTCACACTCAAATTATGATCATGCAGAAAGATTTTAAACAATTTCATAATTTAAGTAACTATGCTCAGACGATGCAAGACATTTTTGATAAAACTTGAATCCGCGATCGCCCCCTCTTAAGCCTGACAACCGAAAAAAATTGGTATCAACTTCTACAACTTCAAAGAAATATGCGACAATAAATTTATTCTCCCAAAACCCTTGGGTGCGTAGCTCAGTGGATAGAGCATCCGCCTTCTAAGCGGACGGTCGTAGGTTCGATCCCTACCGCACCCGTTATTGATGATCTCTTGTCGAGAGTGATCCTATCGACCCTGTGACATGGAATAATAGTAATAATTGTTTTCTGAAAAAATCGTTATGACCGCAACAGCCGCTAAGATCGACTACGAAGCCGTTATTGGACTAGAAACCCACTGTCAACTCAACACTGCCAGTAAAATTTTTTGTAGCTGTTCCACTCGTTTTGATAGCCCTCCTAATACGAATGTTTGTCCCGTGTGTTTAGGCTATCCTGGGGTTCTGCCCGTACTGAATGAACAGGTTTTAGCGTCGGCGGTCAAACTTGGTTTAGCCATTAATGGTCAGATCGCGCCCTACAGTAAATTTGACAGAAAACAATATTTTTATCCCGATTTACCCAAAAATTATCAGGTTTCCCAGTTTGATCTCCCCATTGTTGAGCATGGTTCCCTAGAAATCGAATTAGTTGATAAGAAAACCAAAGCCGTCACCCGTAAAACCATCGGCATTACCCGTCTCCACATGGAAGAAGATGCGGGAAAATTGGTTCATGCGGGCAGCGATCGCCTATCAGGATCAACCCATTCCCTCGTCGACTTTAATCGCACGGGTGTCCCTTTGCTGGAAATTGTCTCGGAACCCGATTTGCGGACGGGACAGGAAGCGTCGGAATATGCTCAGGAATTGCGTCGGGTAGTGCGCTACCTCGGCATCGGTGACGGGAATATGCAGGAGGGTTCCCTGCGTTGTGATGTGAATATTTCCGTGCGTCCTGTGGGTCGGGAAGCGTTCGGTACCAAGGTCGAGATCAAAAATATGAACTCCTTTAGTGCGATCCAAAAGGCGATCGAATACGAAATTGAGCGGCAAATCACCGCTTTAAACAATAATGAGCCGATTTACCAAGAAACTCGCCTCTGGGAAGAAGGAGCGCAACGCACCGTTAGTATGCGGAAAAAAGAAGGTTCTAGTGATTATCGCTATTTTCCCGAACCTGACTTGCCTCCCCTGGAAGTTTCTGAAGCTCAAAAGGAAATTTGGCGACAAGAATTACCTGAACTCCCTGCCGCTCGGCGATCGCGCTATGAACAGGAATTTGAATTATCACCCTATGATGTCAGGGTTTTAACCGATGATCGAGAAGTAGCAGAATATTTTGAAACTGCTGTTAATGCGGGGGGCAATGCCAAACTGGTCGCTAATTGGGTAACCCAGGACATTGCGGCCTATTTAAACAATAATCGGTTAGTTATTACGGAAATTCCCCTGAAACCTGAAGCCCTAGCCGAATTGGTGCAACTCATTGAAAAAGGAACCATTAGCGGTAAGATAGCCAAGGAAATTTTGCCTGAATTGTTGGAAAAAGGGGGTTCACCCAAAAAGATCATTGAATCTAAGGGCATGACCCAAATTTCTGATCCCGTCGAATTGGGCAAAATTGTTGATGAAATAATTGCCGCTCACCCGAAAGAATTAGAAAAATTCCGTAGTGGCAAAGGCAATATGAAGGGTTTCTTTGTGGGTCAAATCATGAAACAAACGGGGGGACGTGCTGATCCTAAATTAACTAATCAATTAGTTGAACAAAAATTAGCAGAGTAGTTGGGAGTATCTCAAAGTTCTGAATACACATAACTAACAAACAGTTAGTGTCTTTATTTATTCGCGCTCTAGACTTAGGATTTCTGAAACCCTTATAAGTAGATTGGTAAAATTAAATTTTCAAAGAATTAATTGACAGGAAGATTTTCGAGTTAGTCTATTTTATATTTAATTGCAACCAGCTACTTACCGTAAAACTTGATTTTTTGTCTTTGAAGCAGTGCAATGAATTCGTGACATTAAATATAATAGAACGGGTAGCAGCGTAAAGCGGTACACTTTGGTCTAGGTCTTCCCCAGTAAAAATGGCTGTAAACCTTACTCTGTCGGACAAAAGCTAGAATCTTGTCAGGGCAAGGTGTCCCGCCTTAAGTTAGTACCCAATAGAACGCTATAGTTGATAGTTGAATGCTTACTGTTCGATATTAATGGTACATTCTCAGTTGTTTCATTTTAGCAAGAAGATTGCGACAAGACTTTTTCAATAGGTTTGAGGGTTAGATAGGCTGCATAAGCCCTATAATGTGATTCATTTGTCCTCAAGCGAATCAATAAACCTCCTATCTTAGGAAGACATTGAAGCTCAAGTAGCTGCTTCCGTATTAGAGTTTTTTGGGTAAGTTCTTGATTAATCCATTCAAGATAGCTTAGATCAATATAATTAGCCAACAAGTTTGTATTGAGGGGTTGTAAAGGAATACGCTTCCATGCCTGAAAATTCAAATTATTTTGATACGACTTTCTGATTTTCATCGACTCGATATCTAGTCCATGCTTTCTGAAAAAATCCTGTTGCCAGATCCGATTTTGTTTTCTATCTAAAGGAAGAGTTAACATAGATAGAGCAATCTCAGGAATCAGAAATGGTGACCAAGGATTAAATCCAAAAGATTGGGGAATTGTTAATAAATAAGACAGTAATACAATTTTAAAACGGATCGCCTCAACAACACGAAAAATAGGGAATTTTAATTTTTCTTGATTAGTTTCATAATAATTTTCTAACAGACAATTATTTTTAGTGTTTAAATAACTATAATGAGAATCAGCATTTAAACCATGACTGTAACTGAGTAGCTTGATTTCGGACGCAAGACGTATTTCTGGAATATTAACGTTTCCTGACCAAGCATCTCCTACAATTCCACTTAAAAATGGATTATTTCCTCTTACTTTTGAGATAATTTGTTGATAAAATTCAATATGATACATTCCATGAGCATGGACTGAAACGCCAAATTCTTTATCCCATTCATCAAAAAAAAGATGATAATCACCAAGAGAAATTTGAGACCATTTTGTCCCTAAAATTTCAGAAATTTTTTGAGCGTTAATAACTTCAAAAGACTGAGATTGATTATCTGACACTCCATAGGTAAAAGATTGAATTCGGGATTTATCTTTGATAAATAAGTTTAAAATTCGGGAATCATAACCTCCACTGGTCGGAATAACAATCTCTCCATCAACTGAATCTTCCCAAGATTGAATTGCCTCTCTCAACAATTCCCAAACATCATCTTCATGAGATATTTTTTCAAGCCAATCTTCAACAGGATCTCTAAACTGTTCAATAAGAAATTTACCGTCATCTTGAATAGTTAATCGTGAAGAATGAGGTAAAAATTTAACATTTTTGATCGGAGTTTGTTCTAAAATTGAGTAACCAAAATCCAAAAAGTTATTAAAACCTTCTTCATGAAATTCTAGATTTCTAAAATCTATAACATCATTAATATTAAAGGATACCTGATGAGTCATTTCATTATAAAAGACGGGTCTAGAAGCTAACCAATCCGTTTCGTATATTTTTTGTTGCATAACTATATAAGTTTATAAGGTAAGTTATTATAAAGTTGAATAAAAAATAAAATCATGAAGTAATTCCTACTGACCAAGGCATCATTAGATCAGCTAATTTAGAAGACTCTACTGTTCTTAAATCTTTAATTTCTCCTGATAAAACACCTAGAGAGGTGGCTAATGTCTGACGGTGGCTTTCGCAAGCAAAAAGATGATACCACAATAATAATTCAGATTGACTAGTGGAAATTCTTCTTTTTCCTGAGTTTTTTACGGTAGAAAAAGTTTGCTTAATAAATTGAGCAAGACGAGACTTGAGTGATCTTGAAAAACCGAGATAATTGGCAGAGTGATGACAATAAGTCCTGACGGAGGTCTCTTGCCAAAGTGCTAAAAATAAAGAAGGGTTATTTAAGGGCTCATTACAGTTCTGTAAATAATTTAAATGGGCTAATTTTTCTGTGTTATTACTCTCTTCAACTGTAAAATAATTAGAATTTTTATTAGATCTAATCTCAAAAGTCAGAATCTCCCATTCAAAAGAGTTTTTGTCAAACATTATCCTAGCTGCTAATGACCACATTCCATTCGGATATTGACACCATTTTTCAGGATTAACGGCAAAATTTCCTAGACCATAAAAAATCATGCCCTGTTTATAAGACTCAAAGCCTTGAGGAATGTGGGCATGATGGCCATGAATAATAGAAGCACCAGCATCGATCCAACTATGATAAATCTCTCTTAAGTAAGGAGAAGGCCAAGGAGACTCTTCAATAGCGGCATGAACCGAAATGATAATATGATTGACGTGAGGGCGAATATCTCGAATGGTTTGATAAATCCAAGAGCCAAATTCTGCAACACCAGGTTGAAAAGTATTGGCAACTCCAAACTGTGCTTCACAACAAGCAATAATTCCCAGCTTAATTCCTCCTTCTTCAATAATTAAAGGTTTTCTGGCTTCAGTGAAATTATCCCCAGCACCACAGGATAAAATTTGGTGAGCTTTGAGCGTTGTTTTTGAAAATTCTAATCCCGTTAGTCCGTAATCCATGATGTGATTATTAGCTAGAGAAAAAATAAAATTATATTCGTCGGGAATAGTATTAGAAAATAGATGTGGGCCAGCTTTTTTAGTTTTACAATGGATATTATCTGCCGATAAAATTGGGCCTTCTAGGTTGGCTAAATAAATATCTTTAGGAATATCTAACTTAACGGAATAATGATTTGGGGCCCAATCGCCAACTAATATCATAAATTTATTTATTAATATAACTGAAAGTTTATTTCTTAGCTTGGTATAAATAATCGTGATTAGAAAGTTGATCAACTTCTTGATAGTAAGCAGAAATATATTGGTCAATCACCTCTTTTTGAAAAGTTTCAATAAGCATAAATTTAGGACGATATTTATTAAAATCAAGTCCTTGAAGGACAGCAAGTTCGGCAAATTCTACATCTAATGAAAAAAAATCGATGTTTTTGACATTGCATTCATCTAAAATCGAAGTCAGTGTTCTACAAGGAACTTCTATTTCGTATGTACTAGTATTTGGAGGTTCCCATTCCATTCCTTTTTGGATGTATAGTTTCTCTTCTTCTAGTGATTTTGGAGATAATCCACTAACCAGAGACATCAAGTTAGCATATCTCATTGTGACAACGGTATCTTGAAAATCGTCAGAAACTAATGCGTAATTAAAAATCATTGATTCAGGTCTTTCTAGCAAACATTCTTCATACAGTGCAGGGATTCCTTCTATTAAAATGCCTTTCCATTTACGGAATTTGGCGAAGTAGTAGGTATTACTTTGAAAGAATCCGTTATTAGCTCCAACTTCAATAAAAAATCCATTTTTATAAGGGAAATAAGCTTCTAGTTTACTGTCAATTTCATTAAGCGAAGGGCGGGAAAAATAATCTAATCCCACTGATTCAAAGAAGCGACGACGAATTCTGGAGAGTCTGCGTTGTAAGGTAGTCATGATTTTATAATTTAAGTCGATGCCGTAATTGCTTGTAATAAAGAATATTTTGCTGAACTCGAAAAGGAATCAATAAAGCTTTGGTTAACATCCAAAAGGTATTATACAGCACAGGATAAAAAATGCAACTCAGATAAGCAGAAATCCCATAGGAGATAAGAGTCGCGATCGCGGCCCCATTACCTGAATAGAGGGGAATAAGGATAAGGTTTAATATAATATTTGTTATCGCTCCCAATACAGTGGTAGCAAAACTAAATTTAGTTAAGTTTTCGGCCATGAACCATTGGCCACGAGCAACCCCTAAAAAGACAAATGGAGCTGCCCAAATATGTAAAACTAGGATAGATGTTGCTTGTCGAAATTCTGTACCGAGTAATTTATTAACTAAAAAATCAGCACTAAGAGTGATGAAAAGACCAATTAAGAAAGACAGCCAGCCCATCAGATCATAGAGTTGCTGTAAGCGTCGATAATATTCTTCCTGATTTCTTTGTTTGGCCCGTAAAATAGACGGAAAAACAGAAGAACAAATAATTATCGGGATAAAATACCATACCTCAGAAAATCGAATAGCGGCAGCATAATCTCCAACTGCTTTAGCACTCGACATATTTCCTAACATCACCTGATCGATTTTGACATAAAGCGTCACCATGATGCTGGATAAAATCAAAGGCCAGGAATCTTTGAGCAATAGTTTTATCTGATCTCTCTTGATTTTCCAGCTTAATAGATTTTGATGATTTTTTAAGTAGGAATAAATCATGCCAATGACTTTTAAGAAGCCATCAACACAAACAAGCCAAGCGAACGCAAAAACGGGCATTTTTAAGTTAATAAAAATGATCTTAATAATCGAACTAGCAATCAATTGAAGACTGCGGATGACTGCCATATAACCTGATAAAACTTTGGATTGAAACCAAAAGTCAATCACATCAAAGGCTGAGAATATTAAGCTTAATGAAATAATCCAAACTAGGATCTGGATTTCTAGTTGATCATTAATAAAAATAATTGAAGCTGAAGCTAGAAAAATAGTAAAAAGACTCGCCAAAAACTTTAGAACAAAAGCAGTTCCTAAGACTTCATTTGTGAGTGATTCTTTAAAAACAAGATTGCGAATAACAATTGAATCTAAACCTAATTTAGTGATTGCCTCAAATAAGCTGATATAACTAGTGGCATAACTAAATTTACCAAAAAGGTTAGGGCCAAGATAACGGATAACGTAGAGATTGATCAATAACGAAATCGTCATTGCTAACAGTCTTTCTAGCATTAGCCAGCTTAAATTAGTCGCAATTTTTTTTGATCCCGCATTCAAGTTTTGGCCAAGAGACAATAATTTTTTCAACATTTAACATTAGTTGTCTGAATTTAAATGTCTTTAACCAATGAATAGCGTGCAGACGTTTCTAGATAGACTAATAACGCATTGACATCTGCTGGATTAACTCCCCCAATCCGTGAGGCCTGACCAATGGTGAGCGGTCTAACTTTATTGAGTTTTTCTCGTGATTCCATCGATAAGGTTTCAATGGCGAAATAGTTAATATTGTTCGGTAATACCTGATTGCTATGACGACTTACTTGTTCAATTTGACTTTGTTGGCGTTTAATATAACCTGAATATTTAATGTCGATTTCAGCCCCCGATTTTTCTGCTTTATTTAATTGGGGATTGCCTAATCCATACTGCTCCAAGTTGGAATAGTGGAAACCTGGACGACGCAATAAATCTGCTAGGGTAATAGACCCCTTGATTTTTTGTTGGGTGTCTGCCGCGATCGCGACTCCTAGCTCCTCCTGTTCCTTGACACGAGTTTCATAGAGACGTTCTTTTTCGGCGGTGATATTAGCCTGTTTAGTTTCAAAAAGTTGCCAACGGCGATCGTCAATTAAACCAATTTCTCGTCCCAGGGGAGTTAAACGTTGATCCGCATTATCCGATCGCAAAATTAGCCGATATTCCGAGCGACTGGTTAGCATTCGGTAGGGTTCCCGTAAATCCTTTGTACAAAGATCATCAATCAGCGTCCCCAGATAGCTTTCTTCACGGGAAAACACGATCATTTCTAAATTTTGACAGAATCTCGCCGCATTAATCCCTGCCACAATGCCCTGGGCTGAGGCTTCTTCATACCCCGTCGTGCCATTAATTTGGCCTGCACAAAATAACCCTTCAATTTTCTTAGTCATCAGCGTGGGATAACACTGGGTTGCAGGTAGGTAGTCGTACTCAACTGCATAGGCAGGACGCAACATCACACAGTCTTCCAAACCAGGCAAGGTGCGTAACATGGCTAGTTGAACATTTTCGGGCAAACCCGTCGAAAAACCTTGGATATACAGTTCAGGAATATCTCGTCCTTCGGGTTCAATGAAAATTTGATGACTCTCTTTATCGGCAAAACGAACAATTTTATCTTCTATAGATGGGCAATATCGTGGCCCTTTGGAATCAATAAAACCACCATAGATGGGAGATAAATGTAAATTTTCCCGAATTAATTGGTGGGTTTTGGCAGTTGTGCGAGTCAGATAACAATTCATTTGTTCTCGCTCAATCCAGACCTGGGGATCAAAGCTAAACCAACTCACCACTTCATCGGGCGGCTGGGTTTCCATTTTTCCATAGTCAACGGAGCGTTTATCTACCCTGGCAGGGGTTCCCGTTTTTAGTCTTCCCGTCTCAAACCCTAATTCGTTTAAAGTTTCCGTCAAACCGATCGCAGCAAATTCTCCCGCCCTTCCTGCACTCATGGATTTTCCACCAATCCAGATTTTACCGCCTAAAAAAGTGCCTGTAGTCAAAATAACGGTTTTTGCTTGAAAACAAGAGCCAAAATAGGTCTGTACTCCCACAATTTCATCGTTATCCCCCAATACAACGTCTGTCACCATACCTTCACGGATGCTGAGATTTTCCTCATTTTCGACAATATTTTTCATGATCGCCGCATATTCCCGCTTATCGGTTTGGGCGCGTAAGGCCCAGACGGCTGGCCCCCGTGACATATTCAGCACCCGTTTTTGTAAATAAGTGCGATCGGCCATTTTGCCAATTTCTCCCCCTAAAGCATCTACTTCATGGGTTAATTGGGATTTGGCGGGGCCACCTACGGCGGGATTACAGGGCTGCCAGGCGATTCTATCCAGATTTAAGGTTAATAGCAGGGTACGACATCCCAAACGAGCCGTCGCAAGAGCCGCTTCACAACCAGCATGGCCCGCCCCAACGACGATCACATCAAAAGCATCTTGAAAGTCAATCGGTAGTCTGAGGGTCATAGGTCACGAATTAGCAGTTATGGGTTTGTTTATCATTTTAGCAGGTTCAATGGGTTCCTTTCATTTAGGAAGAGTTTTCTGAATTTAAAATATTTTTTGTGAGGGATCGTTAATGAATTTATAGACTTTTTGATATAAAACTAGAGGATTTTTCAAAAATCTTTAAGGTAAATTTCCTTGCTAGTTATCATTTTTACAATACAACACTTTCTTGTTAAATCTCACACAAGCTAAGGAAATAATTTATTATGTCCCGACAAGTTTTCTGTCCGTCATTACCTCACAAGATGCTGTTGCATGGTGAACACTAAGTTGCTAATAAGATTTAATTATACTGAGGATTGGCGATCGGCTGAATCAATATCGTATGATAGGTTTGATATTTTTTAGGTTGAAAGGTTTGAGCCTAATCGCTGTATTTTACCTGTCCAAACCTTACGGAACATCTCTGAATACTCTGAGGATAATCAATGGATCTCTCTAATGCGAACACCAGTAAAAATTTAGAAGCCGCTTTTGGTGGTGAATCGATGGCTAATCGCAAATATCTCTTTTTTGCGGAAGTCACTCGTCAACTGGGGCTAACTGAATTGTCTAAACTCTTTAAAGAAACGGCTAATCAAGAAACCGAACACGCCTTTGCTCATTTTCGTCTGATTCATCCTGAGCTAGTCATCGCCGATCCTGCTAGTCTGAGCGAGGAAGAAAAAAAAGCGATCGCGGCTCGGTGCTTAGAATTAGCCATTGAAGGGGAAACCTACGAATACACGACGATGTACCCCGAATTTGCCGCCCAAGCCAGAGCGGATCGGGATGGAGAGGCGATCGCTGAATTTGAAAGCCAAGTAGTAGAATCCGAAGAACACGCCGCAATTTTCCGTAAAGCCGCCCATAATTTTGGCTTATTGACTCCTATTGAAAAACATCACGCCCAAGAATATACCGAAGCCCTCAAAGGTTTAAAGGGTCTAGCTCGTACTCCCAAGTCCCTCACACAGAAATGGATTTGTCGTCAATGTTCCATGATCTATGATCCTGTTTTAGGTGATCCCGACTCTGGTATTGCCCCAGGAACTCCCTTTGAAGCGATTCCTAGTGATTGGAAATGTCCGATTTGTGGCGCACAAAAGAAAAGTTTTATTCCCTATCAAGAAGCGATCGCTGCTTAAACATTTCGTTTAAATAAAAATTAGCTCACAAAAAAAAGGACATAGTAAAGCAATTTAATTCTAAGCTTTATTATTGTCCTTGAATTTTTTACAATTAAGAATAAAAGTTTAATTCTTAATTAATGATTATGGTTGATTATTCATCGACATTAAAAACAGACCTATAAGCAAAAGACAAACAAGAATAACCAATAACAACAAAACCATCGCTTAAATGCTCATCGACTGATTAAACCTATTTATCTCTTACGTTTTCAGCAAGAATCGATCTAACTTAACTACCAACTAGATTTGACTACGCCAGGCAATAAACCTTGATGGGCCCATTCGCGGAACACATTACGAGACAAACCAAAATCTCGATAATAACCTCTAGGACGGCCAGTCACGAGACAACGATTGCGGCGACGGGTAGGGGAGCTATTGAGGGGTAATTGTTGTAATTGTCGTTGTAGGGTCAATTTTTCATCCAACGAGGTAGCTTGGCGGAATTCTTCCCGTAAGGTTTCCCGTTTGTCCGCATATTTGGCGATAAGAAGACTGCGACGCTTTTCGCGTTCAATCATAGATTTTTTAGCCATAAACTTTATCTGTATGAATTTTAATCTTAAAAGACAGCGTTTCTGATCTTATCACATAGTCCTATCGATTAGTTTTTTCGTTGACAACCCTTTTTGAAAAATTAATAAACCTTACGAGATGACCGATGGGGTGAATCCTGTGTAAGAATAGAAAGATTGTTTGCTTAGAAATCTCCCACCTGATTTTTGGGCTAACGAGAAGACAACAGAGTATAAATCTATGAAAGTTGGCGATCGCGTCCGTGTCAAGACTTCGGTCCTTATTTACCACCATCCCGAACATAAGCAACAACCCTTTGATCTCAAGGAGACAGAGGGAGAAGTAATGGCTATCCTCAAAGATTGGCAGGGAAGACCCATCAGTGCTAACCTTCCCGTCCTAGTGAAATTCGATAAGCGTTTGAAGGCTCATTTTAGGGAAGATGAGCTAGAAATCATTGCCGTTTAGGAAACGCGGGGAGTTTTTAGTCATTAACTCCCTTTTTTCTTGATTTTTTTAAGTTTGGGAACTCTAGGAAAATTTACGCAGTTATAAAAAGAGCTTCAGTTTCAAAACTGTTATCTAATCATCGGAAAACTTCTGGGGTTCAAAGACCTGATCCTCAATACCAACCCACCATTCCCCTAGACCCATAAGCGTCTGGTGGAGTTCTTCGACTTGTGCTTGATAATCGTCCTCTGAGAGATTAGCTCGATTTTCCTTTAGTTTTTGTAATCTCAAAGAGAGTAATAACCAAGGCTTAGAAATGCCATCGGTGGCTTCAATATAGCGGGCAAGATCTTGACTGTCCATTGATAATTTTATATTTTGGGATTAGTGTTTCGTGAATTGGAATTAATGTTAGCTAACGATAATTATTTAGAATAATAGCTTCATAACTTCTCCTGTTGTACGTTGTAGAATTATACTTTTAGGATCTTTAAGTAATTGACTACCATTTTGATAAAAAACCTCATAATCTGGTGCAAGTTCAAGACGAAGTTTTTGCCACAATTTGATGGCTTCTTGTTCAAATTTTTGTTTAGCTTGAGCAGTACAAAAATCGGATAAAGGGGGATAATCTTGATTTAAGGTTTGATCATAAGCATCTTGCCAAGCATTCAAACGGTCAATAGTTTCTTGGCTAAGAGGTAATTCTTCAGGGTCAATATTATCAATTTCATCAACTCCCCAAATGGGATAAGAGCCGTAGTCTGCCCAAAGTTTAATTCTGATTGCCATAGGAATTATTCCTGAATAAATTTCTTGATTAATCGAGTTGGAGTTGGATTAGCACTAACAATGTAACCATTATTACTAATTTCCAAGGATAGATATTGAATACATTGATTGATTTCTAATTGATAAATTATGCGACTTTTACCCTGTCTACCAATTTCTTTTCCCTCGGTAGCAGATTTAATAATGAGATCGGGAATTTCTTCTTTTGAAACACCTCTATTGAGAAAATCTCCTTGATGATTTTCCAGAATATGTTGTAATCCAGAACCTCTTTCTCCTCCTTTTCCTGTTTCAAGAAAAATTATTTGTCCTGTTGTTTGTTTCGCAATTTTGATAATATTTGTTGGAGTATGTTGAATTTTAGCTTTTTCTAGTTCAGCAATAAGGTATTGTCGTTGATCATCGTTAGATTGCTCCATCGTAGCTGATTATCTCTTCAAATTGAGTATCTTTATCTAAGGTTTAAAAACCATCATTTTTTTATCATTTTTCTTGTCTATTTGTTGAAATAGATTGCCAACGATAAACCTAGATTGTTGATCTTGGAATAAATCAAAAAAGAGACAACCTTCATTAATTTAAAGATTGTCCCCAATTATAAAAAAAAAGAAATTAAGCGGCGGCAAAATTAGCGGCAACAAAATCCCAGTTAACTAATTTAGTCAGAAAATCATTGATGTAATCAGGACGACGGTTTTGGTAATCCAAATAATAAGCGTGTTCCCAAACATCCATTGTCAAAAGAGGAGTTGCTCCCGTTGTGAGGGGATTTTCTGCATTTCCTGTTTTGGTGACTTTCAGGGTTCCGCCATCGAGAACTAACCAAGCCCAGCCGCTTCCGAATTGGGTTGCACCCGCTTTTTTGAATTCATCAACAAAGGCTTCAAAACTACCAAAGTCGGCAGTAATTTTGTCAGCTAAAGCCCCTGTAGGAGTTCCGCCACCATTGGGTTTGATGGAATTCCAATAGAAGGTATGATTCCACGCTTGGGCGGCATTATTAAAAATACCTGCTTTTGAGGCATCGCCTGCCACTGCTTTGATAACGTCTTCGATCGCTTGACTATCGAAGGGAGTATCCTTAACTAACCCATTATAATTATTCACATAAGCGGCATGATGCTTATCGTGATGAAATTCTAGGGTACTTTTAGAGATATAAGGATCGAGGGCGGTGTAATCGTAGGGTAATGCGGGAAGTTCGTAAGCCATTTTTTTTGAGTCTCTCTCTACAAGGATTCCTATTCGTTTTACTTTATCGCACAATTAGGACAACTCACAATCCCATCGTATATCGGGCGACATTCCTCAAAGTCAGGTTTTATGATTAAAATTCTCCATCTTTCGGATATTCATCTAGGTAGCGGTTTCTCTCACGGTCGCATTAATCCCGCAACGGGTTTGAATACTCGTTTGGAAGATTTTGTCAAAACCTTGAGTATTTGTATCGATCGCGCTATTTCCGAACCTGTGGATCTAGTGTTGTTTGGGGGAGATGCCTTTCCCGATGCGACCCCGCCGCCCTACGTTCATGAAGCCTTTGCTGGTCAGTTCCGCCGTTTAGCTGATGCCAATATTCCCACGATTTTATTGGTCGGCAACCATGATCAACATTCCCAGGGTAATGGAGGAGCCAGTCTTTGTATTTATCGCACCCTGGCGGTTCCAGGTTTTATTGTCGGCGATCGCATCAAAACCCATGTCATTCCCACCATTAACGGCGATATTCAAATTATTACCTTGCCCTGGCTTAATCGCTCAACCCTTTTAACCCGTCCTGAAACCGAAGGCTTATCCATTGACGAAATTAATCGGGTCTTAATTGAAAAATTGGAACCTGCCTTAGAAGGAGAAATTCGCCAGTTAAATCCTAAATTACCCACCATTTTATTGGCACATTTGATGGCGGATCGGGCGACTTTTGGGGCTGAAAAATTTCTAGCGGTCGGTAAAGGTTTTACCATTCCCATGTCCCTATTGATTCGACCTGAATTTGATTATGTGGCCTTGGGTCATGTCCATAAACATCAAAATTTGAATCCGAATAATCAACCGCCAGTGGTTTATCCGGGTTCCATTGAACGGGTGGATTTTGGAGAAGAAAAAGAGGATAAAGGTTATATTTTTTTGGAAATTGAAAAAGGTCTGGTTAATTGGCAATTTTGTCCCTTGCCTGCTCGACCTTTTCGGACGATTAATCTAGATGTTTCTGAACAAGAAGATCCCCAGGAATACATTTTAAAAGCGATCGCGAAAAAAGAGATAAAAGATGTAGTCATTCGTTTAATTTATAAAGTGCGTTCTGAACAATTAGATTTGATTAATAACAATGAAATTCATGAGCTATTAGCCGTTGCTCATTCCTATACTATTCGCCCTGAATTAGTCAGTCAATTAGCCCGTCCCCGTTTACCTGAATTAGGCGTTGGCGGAAGTCTTGATCCTCTGGAAGCATTAAAAGCCTATCTGGATAATCGCTTGGATTTGAAAGAACTTGGCCCCGATATGTTGGAAGCCGCTAAGAATCTTTTAAATGGAGGACAAGATGAAGATTGGTTAGAGTCAGAAATATTACCTGATGAACCACCAGTTTTGGCTGAATTAATCAGTTGATTACCATTGTGTCTTACTTTAAAATTTAGGGGCGATCGCTTCCTTCCCAGAAAAAATCTTTTGAGTCAAAAGGAAAACTAAGTTAGCATAAAATGATTAGGTCGTTTAGGGAATAAATTATGCTTAGTCTCTGTGATGTCCATCCCCTCTCAGAATTTCAGGAAGAAGCCCAAGCTTTTCTGGAAAAATTCAAAGAAAGTAAAACCCCAATTATTCTCACTGTTGATGGTAAGGCCGCCGCAGTGGTTCAGGATGCGGAAAGTTATCAACAACTTCTTAATAGGATTGAACTGCTAGAATCCATCGCAGGTATCCGCAAAAGTATGGAGGAATTTGATAAAGGTGGAGGTATGCCTTTAAATAAAGCATTTGAACAGTTTCTGCAAAAATATGACATACCAGATTGAAATATCTCCTACCTTCGCGCTGATTTCCATTACTCACACCATAACTTCGTAATGATTAATCTCTCGGAACGACGACAACAGGCATTGGCGATCGCCGACAAATGTATGCAGGTCTTAAAGGAAGATTTTGGGGCCGAAAAAGTGATTTTATTCGGTTCTCTGCGGGGGGATGGTCCCTGGCATGAAAAATCAGATTTGGATTTGGCCGTAGAAGGATTATCGGAACAGGGTTTCTGGGATGCCTACGGAGCTTTGGAAAAATTAATGCCCGATTGGTTACTCTTTGATTTGATTCCCCTCGCGAAAACGCCTGATTATCTCCGCGATCGCATTTTACAAAAGACACCTATGCCCACTAATCCCTATTTAGCCCTGAAAGTCCGTATCGAAGAAGAAATGGTTGCGATGGAAGAAATCGTAAAAACCCTAGCTGAATTGGTTGTACAATCTCGTAATGTTCCCCAGGCTTTTGTCACTCCTACTTTAGCGGGTTATATTGTAGATTTTTTTACAAGCTGTGAACGGATTAGCGAACGAGTAGCGGTCAGTTTAGATGGCGGATTACCCAAGGGGGATGACTGGCATCAACAATTACTCTGGCAAATGACCAATCAGGAAGTTCAACATCGTCCCGTCCTCTGGCCCAAGGAATTAGGGCAAATTCTGGATGATTATCGTAAATTCCGCCACGTGGCAAGACACGTTTATAATACGAAGTTAGATCCCGCCAGAGTAATGATTTTAGCCGAAGCGATCGCGTCTGTTGAGGTTCAAGTTAAGTCGGCTCTACAAAGTTTTAATCAGTGGTTAGTTCAAAAAGCAGAGGAAACATCTAATTAAATTCCAGTTTTTTAACGTCAAGACTAATTGAGTCAATTTACTGTTAAATTCTTTTTTACCAAGGTCTTACGCAATCTAGAATCATGAATCAAACTCTTTTCCCCTCAATTCCTTCCCCTTGTTTCGTCCTAGAAGAGGCTTTGTTAGAACGTAATTTAGCGATTTTTACGAGAGTCCAACGGGAAGCTCCGATCAAAGTGATGTTGGCTCTCAAAGGCTATTCCCTGTTTCATAGTTTTCCCATCATTCGGCCTTTTTTAGCAGGTGCTTCAGCCAGTTCTCTCTGGGAAGCTCAACTCGCCGCCGAGGAATTTGGTAAGGAAGTTCATGTTTATTCGACAGCCTATCGGGATCAAGATTTTGCATCAATTTTACCCCTAGCCTCCCATTTAACCTTTAATTCGGTGAATCAGTGGAAAAGGTTTCAGCCCTGGGTTCAAAATTCAGGTTATCAGCCCTCGGTGGGTTTGCGAATTAATCCCCAATATTCTCCTGTGGAAACGCCTCTTTATAATCCCTGTCAACCTGGTACTCGCTTGGGCATTTCCCCCGAATTTTTAGGAGAAACGTTGCCTGAAGGAGTGGAAGGTTTTTTGTCCCATAATCTCTGTGAAAGTGATTCCTTTGCGTTGGAAAAAACGCTATTGAATATCGAATATTATTTTGGCAAATACTTATCCCAGATTAAGTGGCTCAATTTGGGCGGTGGTCATCTCATGACTCGTCAGGGTTACGATGTGGATCACGCGATCGCGGTTATCAAAGATTTTCATCAACGGCATCCTCACTTGCAATTAATTATGGAACCTGGATCGGCGATCGCCTGGCAAACGGGTTTTTTATTAAGTCAAATAGAAGATTTAATTCCCACCTCTGAACATATCAATGTGATGTTGGATGTTTCTTTTACAGGACATATGCCAGATTGTTTAGAAATGCCCTATAAACCAGAGATTCGTGGCGCATTTGAGCCTGAAAATGGTCAAGTTCGCTATCGTATGGGGGGATCATCCTGTTTGTCGGGGGATTTTCTGGGAGATTATGCCTTTGAGCAGGAATTAAAAGTCGGCGATCGCCTGATTTTTGAGGATATGATGCACTACACAATGGTCAAAACCACCATGTTTAATGGAGTCACTCATCCCGCGATCGGTCTATTGAAAAAAGACGGAACCTTTGTGTTGTGGCGACAATTTACCTACGCAGATTATCGAGCAAGGATGGGATAACGATCATTTTTAAAATATTTTTTGCGTAATTTGAAAATTCTACCCCTACCCCTAATCCAATATTTTGCAAAAGACGAGGACTGATGGCTTAATCTGGCCATTACCTAATCTTTACCTTGGACTTGTAGGCTAAGAACTGAAGATAAATTTTAAAGAAACTAAGTCCGCTTGTTCCTCTTAATTGAGACCCATCACCCATAGGTTCTTATGTTGCTGACCAACTCCTCCACTATTTTGCAGAAGAATAATATTGTCGAAGGTCGTCGGCTACATTTTTATGAAAAAGCAGAGCTGATCCCGTTAGCCCAAGAGGGAATCTGGCAAGTTTATCGGGGAGTGGTTCAACTGAGTCAATTTTCCTCTAGTGGGGATGAAATTCTTCTGGGTTGGGTTTATCCCGAAAACTTTTTTGGTCTCTGGTTAACGGCAAATCAACTGGAAAATTATCAAGCCCGTGCGTTGTCTGATGTCTATCTGCGTTGGTATCCTTTAGTCGAAATTGAAAGTTCTCCTACCTTGTCTCAACTGATTCTCGGCCAAGTTATCCATCGGATGCGCCAATCTGAAGCCTTGCTCGCGATCGCAGGTTTAAGAAGAGTTGATGAACGCCTACAGGAATTGTTAAAGTTATTAGCGCAAGACATGGGACAATCCACGCCTGAAGGAACTCGTTTAAAAGTGCGCCTCACCCATCAGATGTTGGCTAATGCGATCGGGACGACCAGAGTGACCATTACCCGTCTTCTCGGTGATTTTCAAGCTCAAGGTCAGATTCGTTTTGATGATGATCGCCATTTAATTATTTGTTTTGCCTAGAAAATATTTTTCCAAAAAGTGATCCTTGCTTAAATTTTTCTTAAATTCAAGATGCGATCGCTTTTTTTGTCGTCAATACAGAATCAATTAGGGCAATAGTCAATTAAAATAGACATCTCCAAGAATTGAGTAAGGGCAATTCATGAATTGACCCTACCAAAGTTTCAATTCTTGGCTTATTAATATAGTGACTTTTTATGCCCCTAGAATATGATCTCGTCATTATTGGAGCCAGCCCTGAAGGAATGTATGCGGCTCAACAGGCAATTAAATATAACAAACGAGTTGCCCTGGCAATGGTTCAGCCTGATTAAAGGCAGAAAGGATTACTGGGCAAAGGATTAGAGAAACAAAGAAGCAAATATAAGCTTGGAAGTAATGGTTATAACTTTACAGGGGTGTTAAGGGTAATAATACTATAAATAAATCGGTAAAAAAAGGAGAGAGAGTATGTCAATCCAAAAGATAAAGCCAATCCAAGAGTTTAATGATTCTATATTTTGCAATGGGAAAGAAAAAGAATTATTTAAACGAGACTGTCCTCATTGTCACAGCGAGGAAGTGAAAATTCATTCTCATTACAAAACGAAAAATAATGGAGAGAGAAAAATATTTATCTGTCAAAAATGTGAGTCACTATATTCAGAAACGTATAATAC
>QBMS01000067.1 GCA_003249095.1 Snowella sp. | reverse complement strand
TGATTGGTTCCAACATTGTGGTCTCTACTTTGAGCCTTTGAGATAGCTTTTTCGTGGTGTGTTTGATCGGAAATTGCTGTAAGTCCTTTCTCATTAATCCTGTCATCTTCATGGCGTAACATCACCATCGGCAAAACTGAAGTTTCATCAAAATTATTTTGTAATTCCGTGCAACGTTCTGAATAAACAATGGTAATTGGAACGGTATAAATAAGATGGCAATCTAAGCCCCGTAATTGTTCATGGTGTTTAACAAAAATTTCATCATAATTGCTCGGCTCATTAGCGGCAGATTACTGTTCAACAATCCGATCCAGGTTATCAACGATTAAAATTAAATCCTTACGATTATCAGGTAACGATTTTTTCGCTACTGTAATAAATTGATTTAACGCTTGCAAAAGAGTTGGGGCATTCTGACTGATTTTATCGCGGATCTGTTGACGATTATCAGGTTGAGCCTTGAGAGTCGCGGTAATCTTTGTAAATTCACTCACTTTCTGCTCCAAACTTAATCCATCTAAAGTCAAAGGCGTTAACAACAAATCCTTCAGACTTTCTGAGCGTTTCTCTAACCAATCTGTTAAACCTTTCAGGGGATTTTCATCTGCTAATTTAATCGCTTGAACTAAATGTTTGGTACACGCTAATAAAATATCGACATATTTGGTATCTCCTGGATCAATATCTTCATCATTTGCCGCAAAATAAACCACAAAATAATTCTGAGAAATCAGCCATTCCCTTAATCTCAATAATTCCGTTGACTTGCCCACTCCCCGATGGCCCGTATAAAGCTGACAAGTTGCCCCTTTGCTACGAGTGATTTTTCGTCCCAACTCACGCAAAACATCCCATCTTCCCCGCGCTTCCTCACAATTCACGTAGGCTTCCTTGGGGGGTGGATCAAAGGGATCAAACACATTATAAATTTCCGTCATCAACTCTTCAGACATAAAACTCCTTCACTCACAAATCGCCTATTGCTGAAAACAATACCCTAATTCTAAAACAATTTTCTGATTCCCCAATTAAAAAAGACGCGCCTCAACCATCCCAAACCTTAGACACAAAATAATCATCCTCCGCTTGACAACTCGAAGTCGTTATGACTATGATTTACTCATGGGCGTTTACAATCAGCCCAACCCCAACCAATCAGGAGTCATCACCATGTTACCGAACCATGAAGGCCAGAAAGTCCCTAACGTCACCTTTCCCCTGCGGATTAATGACGAGTGGGTGAACGTTACCACCGACGAATTATTTGCAGGTAAAACCGTTGTTGTCTTCTCTTTACCTGGTGCATTTACCCCCACCTGTTCCTCTGCTCATGTTCCTGGTTACAACGCCCTCGCTCCTATCTTTAAAGAAAATGGTGTCGATAATATTATTTGTATGTCCGTCAATGACACCTTTGTAATGAATGAGTGGGCTAAAGACCAAAAAGCTGAGAATTTAACCTTTATTGCCGATGGAAATGGAGAATTCACCGAAGGAATGGGTTTATTAGTCGATAAATCAAATTTAGGTTTTGGTAAACGGTCTTGGCGTTATTCCATGCTGGTAAAAGATGGCACGATCGCCAAAATGTTCATTGAACCCGAAGTGGAAGGCGATCCCTTTGAGGTTTCCGATGCCGAGACCATGCTGAAATATATTAATCCTGATGCCAAAGAACCCCAATTTATCTCCCTTTTTACCAAAATCGGTTGTCCTTACTGCGCGAAAGCTAAGGCGGCTCTGAAGGAAAAAGGATTAGAGTATGAAGAAATTGTCTTGGGAGAAACGGTTACAACTCGTTCCCTAAAAGCCGTCGCAGGAGCTACAACCGTTCCCCAGGTTTATATTAACGGGAAACATATCGGTGGTTCGGAAGAGCTTTTGGCTTACCTCAAATAAAAATGGGTAATGAGGATAAATTAAGGGGCGATCGCAGTCTGAGCAATTCACTGGCCACAATTCGCCTCTACTGTTTTTTCTTAATATTAATTTCAGCGTAAAAAGAGCTTAAATCCTATCTAAAATTAGGTTATATCCGAGGAGAAATGTATTATGACCGCAACTCAAGTCAAAGCTTCTAGCAAATTGTATTCAACTCGTATCGATTTACCCGTTGATGTTCGTACTCAGGTGATCGCAATTTTAGCCAAAACCTTAGCAACCACTCTAGACCTCAAAACCCAAATTAAACAGGCCCATTGGAATGTCAAAGGATTAGATTTCTACCAATTACACCTATTATTTGACGAATTAGCAGGGGAAATTGAAGAATATGTGGATATGGTTGCTGAACGCATTACGGCTTTAGGGGGAACGCCCTTGGGGACAGCCCGTGTGGCGGCGGCCAATTCTGTTTTACCTGAATATCCCTTAGATGCAGTGACGGGAATTGAGCATCTGACGGCCTTAAGCGATCGCTATGGAACCTATGCAGCCCATGTACGGACGGCGATCGCCGATACAGGGGATTTAGGGGATGCCGACACCTCCGATCTTTATACCGAAATTTCCCGTAATATTGACAAACGCCTCTGGTTCCTCGAAGCCCATTTGGTCAAGTAGTTCCATAATCCACCTGTCGGGGCGTATGGCGTGCGCCCTTGACTTTCAAACCCCAAAATTGTATGAATTCAGCCCGTCAAACCGCTTTTTTAGCCCTACGAGATATTGACCGACGGGATAGTTATACCGATATTGCTCTCGATCGCGTTTTAGAAAAATCCGATCTCAAAGGTAGCGATCGCGAAGCGGCACTGCGTGATCGCGGATTAGTGACCGAATTAGTCTATGGCATTGTCCGCAGACAGCGAACCTTAGACACCCTAATTGAACAATTGAGCCAAAAACCTATTGGGAAACAGCCGCCTGATTTAAGACGAATTTTGCAGATCGGTTTGTATCAATTGCGCTATTTAGACCAAATTCCTGACTCTGCCGCCGTTAATACCAGTGTCGATTTGGCTAAAAGCAATGGTCTAAAAGGATTATCGGGCGTGGTTAACGGGATTTTACGGCAATATTTGCGATTAAGTGAAAATAATCAAGATCCCTTGATTTTACCTGATCAATTAATCCCAAAATTGGGAATTTTTTATAGTTTTCCTGACTGGATAATTTCTCTTTTTTTGGAACAATTTGGACAAACTGAAACGGAATTATTATGTCAATATTTTAACCAAACACCTACTATTGATATTCGAGTTAATATCCTCAAAACAAACCTTGAAACTGTCGAAAAAGCGTTTCAAGATAATCAAATTGAAGTATCACGGTTAACAGGCTTTCCCCAGGCATTACGGTTAATCAAAGGAACCCGCGCCATTCACAAATTGCCTGGCTTTAACGAAGGATGGTGGACAGTCCAAGACGCTAGTACCCAATTAGTTAGTCATTTGCTCGATCCCCAGCCCAAGGAAGTCATTATTGATGCCTGTGCTGCTCCAGGGGGGAAAACGACCCATATTGCCGAATTAATGGGAGATCAGGGAACCATCTGGGCTTGCGATCGCACTGCATCCCGTTTAAAGAAATTAGATACAACAAGGGAACGTTTGGGGATAAATTCTATCCAAACCCTAGTGGGAGATAGTCGGGAATTTAAACAGTTTGCTAATTTAGGCGATCGCGTCTTAGTCGATGCCCCCTGCTCAGGACTGGGAACGCTGCACCGCAATCCCGACCTCCGTTGGCGACAAACCCCCGATAAGATCCAAGAATTAACCCAATTGCAAGGAGAACTGCTCGCTCAAGCCGCTTCCTGGGTTAAGCCCCAAGGCAGTTTGGTCTATGGAACTTGCACTTTAAACTTTCAGGAAAACCAAGCCGTTATTCAAACCTTTTTAGAAAACCATCCCCATTGGCGAATCTGCCCGCTCCCTGCTTTTTTACCCCAATCTTTCCTTGAAAATAACAAACAATGGATTCAAATACTGCCCCATCGTCAAAAAATGGACGGTTTTTTTATTGTAAAATTAGAACAAGATAGGGAAAATTAATTTGTACTGATATTGAGTTTTAAGTAATATCAATTTTCCATCAAAAAGTAGAGATTGATAATGAATAAAAATACAAAAACACAACAACTCATTAAAATTCTCATGGGAGTCGCTTGGATTGATGGGGTTATTCAAACTGAAGAACGAGAATATCTGCGTCGTATTGCTAGGGCTTACCAAGTAGAAAATGATCCTGAACTAAAACCGTTTCTTTCCGAATTAAAGCCTATTCAAGCGGAGGAATGTTATCGTTGGCTGACGGATTATTTAGGAGAAAATCATCGAGAAGAAGACTATCAAGAATTGCTAGAAGCCTTAAGTGGATTGATTTATAGCGATGGAGATGTGCCAATTCAAGAAGCAAGACTTTTAACAAAATTGCAAGAACTCGACCCGATTTACGAACAATCCAAATCCCCCTTAGATAAATTACTAGAAAAAATTCAAAAGCTGTATCGCAAGACCATGAGTCCCCAAACCTAAATTTTGCCCTTTTTCCACAATCTTCAAAATTTTCCTGAATCAATGCCTCATTATATTGAATAATGGGACAAGGGTATTTTAGTTACCACAGATTACGAACTAGAGAAAAACAATGGAAATCACTACAATTTTAATACTGATTGCGGGTTTAGTGCTATTGGTCGCTGGGGCTGAGATTTTGGTCAAAGGTGCATCTCGGATCGCTTTTATGTTCGGGCTTTCTCCCCTGGTGATTGGTCTGACCATTGTTGCCTACGGCACTAGTTCACCCGAATTGATGGTGAGTATCCAATCTAGTTTGGCGGGACAACCCGATATTGCGCTAGGAAATGTTGTGGGTAGCAATATTTTTAATGTTTTACTGATTTTAGGGGTATCTGCTCTGATTACGCCCTTAGTTGTGGCCCAACAGCTAATTCGTTTGGATGTTCCCATTTTAATTGGGATTTCCTGTCTAACCCTCATGTTTGGGCTGGACGGAAAGATTAGTCGGGTTGATGGTACGATTTTTTTGATTGGCATTATTCTCTACACCACGTTTTTGTTGATCCAAAGTCGCAAGGAACGCAATCCCGAAGTCACTGAGGAATATGAACGGGAATATGGTGATTCGGCCGTTCGTTCTCCCCAACAGATCGCTATCAATATTGGCTTCGTTGTCTTGGGATTAGGTCTTTTGGTATTGGGTTCAAAATTTTTAGTGGATAGTTCGATCGCGATCGCAAGAAGTTTTGGAGTTAGTGAACTCGTGATTGGTTTAACCCTCGTCGCCGCAGGGACTTCCTTACCTGAATTAGCCACTTCCGTCGTGGCCAGTGTACGCGGAGAAAGAGATATTGCAGTCGGAAATGTGATAGGCAGTAATATTTTCAATATTTTGGCCGTATTAGGCGGATCATCTTTATTTTCCTCTGAAGGATTAACGGTTTCAGCCTCGGCTCTGCGGTTTGATATCCCCGTCATGATTGCGGTGGCAGTCATTTGTTTACCCATTTTCATTACAGGACAATTGATTGCTCGCTGGGAAGGGCTGCTGTTTTTGAGCTATTACGTCGCCTATACGGCTTATTTGATTATGGATTCAGCCAATTATGAAACCCTACCAATATTTAGTAATATTCTTTTATTTGTGGTATTTCCCGCGACGATACTTTCTCTGGGAGTGTCTTTTTTACCATCTTTTCGCAAAGCCAGATAATTGCAGATAATATGGCTCTCTTGCAGATTGAAGTAAGTGAGCCTTGAGTCTTGGGGAATATTCGTTTTTTTCTATTTTTGTTGATTAACATCAATTTTTGTGCAAAGGTGAAACTCACTCTTCTTCCAAACTTCTAAGTCTTGATTGTTAATAAACCTCAATATTTTCAACAAAATGCTAACAAAACCAATTGCCCCCTAAAAGCTGTCATAAAATAGGGAATTATAACCCCCCTATAACATGATGAATTATCGCTTTTTGGCCATCCTTTTAACCGTCTCTTTAGCGATTCCCTTCTCTCCGATCGCGGCCCAATCGACGGAATCGCTGTTACAAAAAGGTTATGCGGCCCAATCCTTAGCGAATTATTCCGATGCAGAACGGGTTTTTCAACGGATTCTAGCGCAAGATCCCCGCAATTTAGAGGCTCATATTCATTTAGCTAACGCTTTTTATAACCAGGGAAAATTAACCCAGGCGATCGCGACCTATGAAAAAGCCATTCAAATAGACCCGAAAAATCCCTATCTTTATTACAACCTGGGTATTACCCTCGCCGAACAAGGAAACCTAGTAGAGGCGATCGCGACCTATCATCACGCCCTGGAAGTCGATCCCCAGTTTACCGATGCCTATTACAATCTCGGTCTTGCCCAATATGCCCAGGGTGATATTGCCCAGGGAATGACTAACTTTCAACGAGCCATTGAATCCAATCCCGATGACTCGGATGCCTATATTTGGTTAGGGAAAGGATATTATTTCTATAAAGAGGTCAATAAGGCCATTGAAACCTGGAAAAAAGCCATTGAAGTGGATGATCAAGCGGTTTATGCCTACAACAGTCTCGCCGATCTTTACGCCCAACAGGGTCAATATGCAGAAGCGATCGCCTATTATCATCAAGCCCTAGCGGTTCCCGATCAACAGGGCATTCCCGTCAGCGCACACACTCTGGCCCATAACGGATTAGGAGAAGTTCTCCAAGAACAGGGAAATCTAGAAGGTGCGATCAAGGAATATCAGGAATCGATTCGTTTAGATCCAAGTTTTGCCCATGCCCAAAAAAATCTTGAGGAAGTTCAAAAAAAACTAGTTACTCAGTAAAAATGCGCTAAAAAAGCAAAATATAGGTGATTATTGCCAATAAAATCCTAAAATTAGGAACGAAGATTTAATAAGTTGTGCATTCAAGATGTCGATTTCTGTAGGGACATAATACCATTATGTCCTTAATCTCAAGGGTCAACAGACAATGTATTGCTTGATAGACGCATAAAAGGGCTTAACAGTGTTAATCCCCTACAAAAAAGGGATTAATCGGGGGAATAAGAGCCTATAATCTCAATAATCAAGAACAAGAGTTCTTTGTAGAGTTTGTTGATCACAGAAAAAAGCACAGGTTATTTATTTTTCATTCCTTAGTTGATTTTTATTCACTGATTGTCAAAATAGGTCAGACATTAAAAGAATTATTTTTCAGAGAGAAATTCTCGCGTAAATTGAAACTTGTTTAAACCAATTTTTCTGAGAAGAAACCATTCTCAGGGCAAAAAAGTCTGTTTCAAAATTTTTTCGGTGAGCAGACCCAACTCTTTTAATTGGGTTTCAAATTGATCGGCTTGCCGTTGATAATCCTGTTTTTTGGCGATCGCAGCCCGCGCCAGATCTTCGCGATCGCCCTTTAATGCTTCCCGGGCGACTCGTTGCCAACTAGCAGCTTCCAAACGAGCGGATTGATAGCGGGGCTGAATGTCGTCCCAAACTTCTTTTAAATCACCGAGGGCATCCTTGAGCAAGCGTTGAGCCTTATCGGGATCACTATCTTTAAAAACTTCCTGAAGAAACTGGGGTAATTTTTCTGGATTTAATTGGGTAATAAAGGGCAAAAACTCTCGAATTTGTTTACTTTCACTGATGCCTGTTTTACACCAGTTCGCAAAATGTTCGCAATTATTGAAGAGTAAATGATATTTTTGTTCTCCTAAACGACTTTCGGCTCGACGAATAACGATATCGGGTAAAAAGCAAAATTGTTGCTCATGTTTCTTGCGATAAATCGGATTTCCCCGTTTAAACACCTCCCAACTCGTCCGTTCAATCGTTTCGCTGGGTTTACGATAATGAATCACTGTCCCGTCACCGCAATCAATGCCATGATGTTCATAGACCCCTTCTAAATTCAGGAGTTCTCGATAAACGTAGATTTGGTCACCCTGAGCCATTTTTTTCTATTTATCCTAATCCTAGCTCTAATTTTAAGGTATTAATTGATTTTTCGTCGATATAGGGTTCACTACAAATCACTTCAGGGAAACGGATTAAATCATCTCGATTTTCGGCGATCGCTTGCATAACTAAGGGATGGCTGAGGGGATCGGACAGAATGATGCGGGCAGAGCGGACAACGGTTCTTAATTTTGGGCGATCGCTCACCTGGGCGCATTTAACAAAAATCTCTTCCCCCCGCAGACTATGGATCAAAATTTCAGCAATGCTTAAAATACCAGGACTGAGACTCACCACGCCTAAACAAGTATCCTTGGGTAATTTTTTGATCATGGCTAATTCTTTACTGTAATCGTAAATATCCACAGGAATTACTCGAATACCAAAGGGAGTTGCCAAAGATTCGGCCTCCGCCAGAAAATAACGACTCGTCACCACCGTTCCCGATTGGGTTTCAGAAAGGGTCTGGGTCAACTCTTCCATTGGGACTAATTGCACGGGAATATCCAGAAATTGCTCCAATTCCTGCAAAATTAATTCTCCCGCCCCAAAATCTCGTTGGGGAGTTGTCACCAAAACCTTGGCCATGGAGCGTAATCGCCAATCGATGGTTGCCAGCAATAATTCTCGCACCTGGGATAAACTCAATCCTTTGAGTAACAATTCATCCAGATTTTTTTGGATAAGCTGACTTGCTTCAGGATATTGCTGAAAAATAGGAGAATCCAGGGAAGCGACTTTGTTTTCCTGATTTTGCACTTTCACATAAATGCCCGACCCCGCGATCGATTCCACTAGTCCCGATTCTTCCAGTTGTTGGTAAACTTTGCTAATGGTGTTGCGGTGTAAGCCTGTGATCATGGCTAATTGACGCGTACTGGGTAAACGATGACCAGGAGAGTACTGACGGCAGGCGATCGCAAAGCGAATCTGGTCAAAAAGTTGTTTAGAAGCCGAAATATCGCTATCGTTTTGGATCTGAAATTGAAACATGGGAATCTGGCTCGACTGAAATCACAGGTTAAACGGGCGATGGGACTATTAAAATGAATCAGGAATTGATGCTTGCATTCACCCTGGAGGACTAGAGGATTGGTCTCATCAGATCTTGAGACGCTAAATTTACCTCCAAGGTTCAATCCTTAATGACTAACCCATGATCTGTATCACATCAAAGTCCTTGACTTAGAGCGCATAATAGGAATTATCATCACAATTTTGAGCTTAAAACTATCGGCTTTATCGAGGTATCACTGAATTATGAATGAGCAGCTAGTCGAACACGCAACCAATCCCCTATCTAATTTTGAATTTGAGCAACGGATGCAAGAACGGCGCAAAGCAGAGAGAGTTCTAGCATTTTGCCAAATTCTAGACGAATCTAGTCATTTTGTCGGTGTCTCCTTTGATATAACAGAAACGGGCATTTGTCTGAGTTTACCGAATACCTGGCCCCAGCAAGATTCTTTTTCTATTATTCTCAAGCGGGGCGATACCGAGTCATTACCTGAAGTTAAAGTGACGGTTCATCCTGTCTGGCGCAAGGCTCGCAATGAACAATACGACGAAATTGGAGCTAGGATTATTGCGATCGATTGCGAAAAAGATTTTCTATCTTTCCTTCATTACTGTCAAACGATGGGCCCCAGTGGACTTTTTACAGATAATTAAATCATTTATAATGGGTTAACGAATTCTTATTTAACGATTTTAGCGATGGCACAAGCTCAAGAACCAAATGACAAAAATCATGAGGTAGAACGTCAATTGAGAAGTCTTAATCGTCGTTTAGAACGTCTCGAAGATACACAAATAACGGGAAGAGAGCTAAATCGAAGTTTTGATCGGGTTTATGAAGAGATTGATCATCTGGAGGATAAAATTGATCGGCTTCAATCAGACTTTGAAGGGTTTCGTGATGAGATTAATCAAAAATTAGATACAATCTTACGACATCTTACGGGCATCAATTAAACAGCGATCGCCCTTTATCTTCCCATTTCAAATTATCAAATTAATGAATGACGCTGCAACCCAAGAACACGCTCAAAAAATTCTTGATACTATTGCTTTTATGCCCTTTGAACAATGTCAACCTTTAAATCGTAAATTTAACAATATTCCTGCTCTTCCTGGCATTTATGCAATCAGACATAAAACTGATGGTTTGCTTTATATTGGCAAAACAAAAAATTTGCGTAGTCGCTTTAATGGTGGTCATAAAGCTTTTTAATGGGCTTGGCTTGATAAATATCTTGATGATGAGGTTCGTATTGCAGTCCAGGCTGTTCCTCATTGGGAAAATCCTGCGCTATTATTGGAATTGGAAGCTATCATTCTAAGAGCTACCGAACCGCCTTACAATGTTCAAATACCAATGGAATAATTAGGTTATGCAAGCATTACTTTTAGAGAGACTTTCACCCTCTGATGCAGTCGTTATTCTAGAACGTTTACCTGAGCGCATTAGATTGGCTTTAATTGATAAGGCTGTGGAAATTGATTATCCGATTGAGGCTGTTTCGGAGATGGCGATCGCCTCTTTTCTGGATACTGAGGCGTTGGGTTTTGTTGATTGTAAACCAGGACGAGGCCAATAAATATTAACTGTGATCGCCTCTTAAACTTCCCTACAAAAATGCGATTATTTCTGATAATCTTAAAACCTTGCCAAATATATTATTTTTCGTATAAAATTAATATACTTTAAAGTGAAAATGATGTGTGCAAAACGAATCCACTGTTTAATACAGATAGACTATATAATTTTCTTGAGAAAAGTAAAGTTCAGATTTATACTGAAATTGAATCGCTGGGAGCAAATTATTTATTGTCGGTCAATCTTGATGATGTCTTTGAATACCTAATTGATAAATATTCAATAATTCCTCCTGAGCTTATAAAGGTTGATAACAATGTTAATATTGAGCTAATTGAGCAGAGAGAAACTGAATTTAAAAAAGAAGATTGGGGTAGGATAATCAATGTCAAAGCAAACATTTATGTTTTTTCTATTCCGTTTAATGGTGATGAAAAAATGTTTAAATATCAGCCTTCAAGTTTTTCTTCAATTCTTCCATATGGAAATGTAAATGGGAAAGAATTACATATATCCTTTGCTGTTACAGATCACGATAGTAACGCTCTTAAGCAAAAAATGGATAAAGAAATTAATACTATTGAACAATATCTTGGATGGATAAAAAATGATGTTATTAAATTTAATAATGAATTAAAACGAACGATTTTTGAGAAGCTAGAAACAAGAAAAGAAAAACTATTAAAAGATCAAGGATTAGTTGCTTCATTGGGAATTCCAATTAGGCAACGTAAAAATACTTCAGCAACATATACCACTCCAATTGTACGTAAACTGATAACTATTCCTAAACCTAAAGCATCAACCACTCCTTTTAAACCTGAACCCGAACTTGAAAAGAAAATTTATGAAGAAATTATTAGTACTCTAAAGAATATGGCTATAGTAATGGAAAGAAGTCCTAGTGCTTTTGTCAAGATGGGAGAGGAAGATCTACGGACACATTTTTTAGTTCAACTTAACGGTCAATATGAAGGGCAGGCATCAGGAGAAACTTTCAATTTTCAAGGAAAAACTGATATTTTGATAAGAGTAGATGGAAAAAATATTTTTATCGCTGAATGTAAATTTTGGACTGGCCCAAAAGGATTACATGAAACCATTGACCAAGTTTTAGGTTATTTATCCTGGAGAGATACCAAAGTCGCTATACTGTTATTTAACAGAAATAAAGATTTCAGTAGTGTTTTATCTCAAATTCCAAATACGGTAAAATCTCATTCAAATTACAAAAAACAATTTGTAAGCAATAGCGAAACAGGGTTTTCTTTTATACTCAAAAGTAAGGTAGATGATAACCGAGAGTTAATAGTAACCTTGTTAGCTTTTGATATTCCCCAATAATATTCTTAATATTTTTTATTTTCCCGACTAATCGTATTCATTCGCATGATGACTGAATTTGGTTAAATTTGATACCGTTTAGCCTATTAACGCCGCAAATTTCAAGAAAACTTAATAGTTTCATTAAGTAGATCTGGCTTTTCCGATTCACGCCCGTTACAATTCTAAGACTAGGGGATAGGCATAGCCCGACTTTTGACCCGATCCCTACCAATGGCTCACAACAGACGTATATGATTGAAAATCTATGAACAATCTAGCTCATACCCAAATCTTACCTCCCACCCAACAAGGACTTTATGATCCACAGTTCGAGCATGACGCTTGTGGTGTCGGCTTTATTGTTCATATCAAAGGAAAGCAATCCCACGACATTGTGGAACAGGCGTTGACCATTTTGCTGAATTTGGATCATCGTGGCGCGTGCGGTTGTGAAGCGAATACGGGGGATGGCGCGGGAATTTTGATGCAGGTTCCCCATAAATTTTTGGCAAAAAAGGCGATCGCGGAAGGTTTCACCCTGCCTGAATTTGGACAATACGGTGTGGGAAATATTTATAGTTCTCCCGATCGCGTTGCCAGGGAAGAAGGGCGACAACTGTTTGAGAATTTAGCGAAAAAAGAAGGGTTAAAGGTATTGGGATGGCGGAATGTGCCGACGAATAATGCTTCCCTGGGAGAAACGGCCAAGGCTAGTGAACCCTTTATGCAGCAGGTTTTTATTGCTCGTCCCTCGGAACTGAGTGATGATCTGGACTTTGAGCGTAAATTATTTATCATCCGTAAACTGGCTCATACGGAGATTCGTGCCACTAATATTGATAATTTTTGGTATATTTCCAGTCTTTCTGCCCGAACCCTGGTTTATAAAGGGATGTTGATGCCTGTGCAGGTGGGGGATTATTATCCTGAATTGCATGATCCTGAGATGGAAAGTGCTTTGGCTCTGGTTCATTCTCGTTTTAGTACCAATACCTTTCCCAGTTGGGAGCGATCGCACCCCTACCGCTACATTGCCCATAATGGGGAAATCAATACCATGCGGGGAAATACCAATTGGATGCACGCCCGTCAAGCCCTGTTTGAGTCGCCGCTTTTTGGGAAAGACATGGAAAAGGCGAAACCTGTGATCAATGTGGCGGGAAGTGACTCGACTATTTTTGATAATGCCTTGGAATTGCTCTATTTATCGGGTCGTTCCTTGCCCCATGCGGTGATGATGATGATTCCTGAACCCTGGACGGCTCACGAGTCCATGAGTGCAGAGAAAAAGGCGTTCTATAAATATCATTCCTGTTTGATGGAACCCTGGGATGGCCCCGCCGCGATCGCCTTTACCGATGGCACGATGATGGGTGCAGTCTTGGATCGGAATGGTTTACGCCCTTCCCGTTATTACGTGACGAAAGATGATTTAGTAATCATGGCTTCGGAAGCGGGGGTTTTACCGATTGAACCCGAACGAGTTTTGTCCAAGGGTCGTTTGCAACCTGGGAAAATGTTTTTGGTTGATACCAAGCAAGGGAGAATTATTGCGGATGATGAAGTTAAAGAAAAAATCATCTCTGAGCATCCCTACGGTGAATGGTTGCAAGAAAATCTAGTTTCTTTGGATCAATTGCCTGGGGATGGGCAGAAGGCATTAGAGCCGACGGATTTATCGCTGTTGCAACGTCAACTGGCTTTTGGTTATACTTTTGAAGACTTGCGGATTTTATTAACGCCCATGGCCCGCGATGGGGTAGAAGCAACGGGTTCGATGGGAGCAGATACGCCGATCGCCGTGTTGTCGGATAAGCCAAAGTTGCTTTATAACTACTTCCAACAGTTATTTGCCCAGGTCACCAATCCGCCCATTGACTCGATTCGGGAAGAAATTATTACCTCTCCTGATACGACCATTGGTTCCGAAGGAAATTTGTTAAATCCTACGCCCGAAAGCTGTCATTTAATTGAGTTAAAAACTCCCATTATTACCAATGATGAGTTGGCTAAATTAAAAGCGTTGAATGGTGTCGAAGGGGGCTTCAAATCCGTTACCTTACCAATCTTATTCGATCCCAAGCAAGGCAGTCAGGGTTTGGAATCGGTTATTGCAGATATATGCAGTCAGGCTAATCAGGCGATCGCGGAGGGCGTGAATATTATCATTCTGTCTGACCGAGGAGTGAGTGCGGACAAAGCCGCGATTCCTTCTTTACTCGCGGTTTCGGGCTTACATCACCATTTAATTCGGGTTGGAACTCGTACCCGTGTTGGTCTGGTTTTAGAATCAGGCGAACCCCGTGAAGTTCATCACCATGCCGTTTTGATTGGTTATGGTTGCGGTGCGATCAATCCCTATATGGTGTTTGAAACCTTTGAGGGCATGATTGCCGATGGTTTATTGCCAGGCGTAGATTATTATACGGCTTGTAAAAATTACATCAAAGCGGCAACCAAGGGCGTGATTAAAGTTGCCTCTAAAATTGGGATTTCTACTATCCAAAGTTATCGCGGCGCGCAAATTTTTGAGGCGATCGGTTTAAATAAATCGGTGATTGATAAATATTTTACCTGGACAGCATCGCGCATTGCGGGTTCAGATATCGATATTCTCACCAAGGAAGCAGTTTTACGCCATGAACACGCTTTTCCTGACCATTTGGGAGATATTCAGTCCCTAGATGTGGGCGGTGAATATCAATGGCGTAAGGATGGAGAAGAACATCTTTTCAATCCTCAAACTATTCATAATCTGCAAAAAGCGGTGCGAGAAGGCAATTACGCGGTTTATAAAGAGTATGCCAAGCTGGTGAATGAACAGGACAAAAAATTCTATACCCTGCGCGGTTTATTAGACTTCAAGCAACGGGAACCCATTCCTATCGAAGAAGTGGAACCCATTGAAGCCATCATGAAACGCTTTAAAACGGGAGCCATGAGTTACGGGTCTATTTCCCAGGAAGCCCACGAATCTCTCGCGATCGCGATGAATCGAATCGGTGGTAAATCGAACACAGGGGAAGGTGGTGAAGATCCCGAACGTTATACCTGGACAAATGAACAGGGCGACTCGAAAAATAGTGCCATTAAACAAGTCGCATCGGGACGTTTTGGGGTAACGAGTTTGTATTTATCCCAAGCCCAGGAAATCCAAATCAAAATGGCCCAGGGCGCGAAACCAGGGGAAGGCGGTCAATTACCAGGTAAAAAGGTCTATCCCTGGATTGCCAAGGTGCGTCACTCGACTCCTGGTGTCGGTTTAATTTCGCCCCCGCCCCACCACGATATTTATTCCATCGAAGATTTAGCCGAGTTGATTCATGACCTAAAAAATGCCAATCGTGCGGCTCGCATTAACGTCAAATTGGTTTCTGAAGTCGGTGTGGGAACGATCGCGACGGGTGTGGCCAAAGCCCATGCGGATGTGGTCTTAATTTCAGGCTATGACGGCGGAACTGGAGCTTCTCCCCAAACTTCCATTAAACACGCGGGACTGCCCTGGGAATTGGGACTGGCTGAAACCCATCAAACCCTCGTTCTCAATAATCTGCGATCGCGGATTGTGGTGGAAACCGATGGACAAATGAAAACGGGACGGGATGTGATCATCGGGGCCTTACTCGGTGCAGAAGAATTTGGCTTTTCGACGGCTCCCCTAGTTTCTCTCGGTTGTATTATGATGCGGGTTTGTCATCTCAATACCTGTCCAGTAGGAATTGCCACCCAAAACCCTGAATTACGAGCTAAATTCACAGGCGATCCTGCCCATGCGGTGAATTTTATGACCTTCATTGCCACAGAAATGCGAGAAATCATGGCCCAATTGGGTTTCCGCACTCTTACCGAAATGGTCGGTCGCACCGATATTCTGGAACCGAAAAAGGCCGTTGATCATTGGAAAGCAAAGGGAATTGACCTCTCGGCTATTCTTTACCAGCCCGAAGTCGGCCCCGAAGTCGGTCGTTATTGCCAAATGGCTCAGGATCATGGTTTAGAAAAATCTTTGGACATCACCACGTTATTAGATCTCTGTAAACCTGCGATCGAAAAGGGTGAAAAAGTCAAAGCCACTTTACCCATCAAAAACATTAACCGCGTGGTGGGAACCATTGTTGGCAATGAAATCACCAAACGCAACTGGGAAGGCTTACCCGAAGACACCATCCATCTTCATTTCCAAGGCAGTGCGGGGCAGAGTTTTGGAGCCTTTGTGCCGAAAGGTGTCACCCTCGAACTAGAAGGCGATGCCAATGACTATCTGGGCAAGGGTTTAAGCGGTGGGAAGTTGATTGTTTATCCGCCTGTGGGTTCCACTTTTGCCGCGTCGGAAAATATCATCATTGGCAATGTGGCGTTATACGGTGCAACCAGTGGTGAAGCCTATATTGCAGGCATGGCGGGCGAACGTTTTGGGGTGCGTAATTCGGGGGTCAATACGGTGGTGGAAGCTGTCGGCGATCACGGTTGCGAATACATGACGGGCGGTAAAGTCGTTGTCCTGGGTCTGACGGGTCGTAATTTTGCGGCGGGGATGAGTGGCGGTGTGGCCTATATCCTCGATGAGTCGGAAGATTTTGCGACTCGTTGTAATCAGTCGATGGTGGGTTTGGAATCTTTGGAAGACCCCGAAGAAATTCAGGATCTTTATGATCTGATTCAAAGCCATGTTACCTATACCCAGAGTGAGAAAGCTAAGGCTGTTCTGGCGGATTGGGAGTCGATGATTCCTAAGTTTGTGAAGGTGATGCCGAAGGATTATAAGCGAGTTCTCCAGGCGATTAAGAATGCGTTGGAGGCTGGTTTAAGTGGCGATGATGCGCTGAATGCGGCGTTTGAGGAGAATGCGCGGGATGTAGCGCGGATTGGAGGTAGTTAGGTCATAATCGCCAGAGGGGTTGGTTGTCTAGCCCCTCTTTATGTATTTTTTTATGGATAACTATTGTTGGAATGAGGAGAAGAATCAATGGCTTCAACAAGAGCGCGGCATTTCCTTTGAGGAGGTGGTTGCGGCTGTGCAAAATGGTAATGTCATCGATGATATTAAAAATCCTAACGAAGCGAAATACCCTAATCAATTTACATTAATTGTCCAGATTAGAGGCTATATTTATTGTGTTCCGTATGTTATGGATAATTCTATAATTTTTTTCAAAACGATTTTTCCCAGTCGTAAAATGAAAAAAGAATATTTAGGAGGTTAATTATGCTGCCCAATGTGGATTATGACAGTATGACAGATGAAGAGTTTGTCGCGGCTCTCAAGTTAGATGAGGAGGAACGGGCTTTACTCGAAAGTATTGAAAGTGGTGAGTGGGTTAGTGTGCCTAATGTAGAACAAGAGATTCAACGTTTACAGGCAATGGCCAGGGAGCAAATTGCTAGACAGAAGATTGAGGTTAATTTATCGATGCAAGATACTAATAAAATTTATGATTTAGCAGAGCAATTTCAAAAACCTGTTGCTAATCTAGCTCAAGAGATTATTCATCGTTATTTAGGAGGTGAGTTAGTTGAGAAAGTGTAATACTTGTCAAATTCGGTATTTCGAGCAGGAGGATGTTCTAACTCTCGTGATTTCTAATGATTTAGAGGCGAATAGTGTGGAAATTAGTCCGAATATTACGTCTGAGTTCAATAGTGAGGGAGAGTTGATTAGGATAGAGATTATCAATGCCAGTGCTTTTCTGCGAGATTCGATTTTGGAGTTGGTACAAGGGAAACAAAACCGAGAAATAGTTAGCTTTAAATAAATCAAGAATAAAATTTCCTCTATTTTCTATTCTCAACATTCAATATGATAATTATTGAAAACAAACAACGTATCCAAAAACGCTTAGGAGTCTCCTTCCTAATCCTTCGTGAATTTTGCCAACAACACAAAATTACTGAATTATCCGTCTTCGGTTCCATCCTACGAGAAGACTTTAACCTTGATAGCGATATTGACTTATTAGTTAAATTTGACCCCAACGCTCATATTAGTTTAATGGATATGATAAAAATAGAAGATGAGCTTAAAATCTTACTTAAACGAAATATTGATCTCGTCTCTAAAAAAGCGATTGAAAATAGAAAAAACTGGATTCGTCACCAGAATATCCTGAATAATGCCGAGATTATTTATGTCCAGTGATCAGGAAATTATTTTAGACCTTTATCACGCTCTTAATCAAATTCTTACCTTTACCCAAAATATGGATAAAAAAGAATTTATTAATGATGAAAAAACACAATCTTCAGTCTTATATCAATTAGTAATTATAGGAGAAGCTATAAATCGGTTATCTGAACAATTTAAAAAACAATATCCTCAAATTCCTTTTAATAACGAGTTCTTAACAAAAGTGGGATAAACGCCGTGAAAGGGATGAACTCTTAGATGCTGAATCCAAAAAGCGATTTTCCAATGAGTAATGGTAAGAGAAATAATTGTTGATTACAATGTGGGAATAATCAAACCCATCTTTACTATTGTGAATACTATTCAAATTAGAAACCAACTGAAACAATATATCGATCAGCTTTCTGCACAGGATTTAAAAATTGTTGGTGAAGTGATTACTGATTTAATCAATCCAGATGAATCAGCTCCAACCGATGAGCTTGAAAAAATTGCGGGTTTTGAAGAAGCCTTTATACGAGGAAAAGCAGATATTGAAGCGGGTAGAGTGACTAATTGGCGAACGATAAAAAATGAACTATCACGTTAACCTATCGCTAGAGGCTGAAAAAGTTGATCGAAAAGCCAATTCTGCGCTAATCAAAAAATTGGATAGATGTTTTGAACAACTTGAAATTAATCCCTATTCCCATCCTAATATTAAAGTTTTGAAAGGAAATTATCATGGTTGTTATCGTTATCGAGTGGAAGATTATCGAGTTGTTTATTCTGTAAATGAATCCACCATCTTAGTCAATGTTATTGTAATTGCTCATCGTAGCAAAGTTTATGAATAATCGCTTTTTACACTTCTGAAACAAAAATGCGATCGCGGTCAATACTTGATTAATTTCTCTTAGGGAGTCACCATAGAAATAGTTGCCTTAAGAAAAAATTATTCCCTAAGCCAGATGTTAGAACATGATGTCGTCATTGTCGGTGGTGGATTAGCGGGTTGCCGTGCCGCCCTAGAAATTAAACGCCTAAACCCCGAAACCAGTGTTGCCCTAATTGCGAAAACCCATCCGATTCGATCGCATTCCGTTGCCGCCCAGGGAGGAATCGCCGCCGCCCTCAAGAATGTCGATCCTGAAGACAGTTGGGAAGCCCACGCCTTTGATACGGTGAAAGGTTCAGATTACCTCGCTGATCAGGATGCGGTTGAAATTCTCACCAAAGAAGCCGCCGATGTCATCATCGATTTGGAACATCTGGGCGTTTTATTTTCCCGTCTAGAGGATGGCCGCATTGCTCAACGGGCTTTTGGGGGGCATTCCCACAACCGCACCTGTTATGCCGCCGATAAAACAGGTCACGCGATTCTCCATGAATTGGTCAATAACCTACGCCACAATGGGGTCATTATCTATGACGAATGGTATGTGATGCGCCTCGTCCTAGAAGACGGTGAAGCCAAGGGACTGGTGATGTATCGCATTGAAGATGGTGCTTTAGAAATCGTCCGAGCCAAAGCCGTGATGTTTGCGACAGGAGGCTACGGTCGGGTTTATAACACCACGTCTAATGATTATGCTTGCACAGGGGATGGGTTAGCGATGGCCGCGATCGCGGGAATCCCCTTAGAAGATATGGAATTTGTACAATTTCACCCCACTGGTTTGTATCCCGTCGGTGTATTAATCTCAGAAGCTGTCCGAGGAGAAGGAGCCTATTTGATTAATAGTGACGGCAAACGCTTTATGGAAGACTATGCTCCCAGTCGGATGGAATTAGCTCCCCGTGATATTACTTCCCGTGCTATTACCAGGGAACTTCGCGCAGGTCGGGGCGTTAATCTGGATGGCAGTGCGGGAGGGCCGTTTATCTATCTCGATCTGCGTCATTTGGGACGAGAAAAGATTATGAGCCGTATTCCTTTTTGTTGGGAAGAAGCTCACCGTTTACTGGGAATAGATGCCGTTAATGAACCGATGCCCGTGCGTCCGACGATTCACTACTGTATGGGCGGCATTCCTGTGAATACAGATGGACGAGTCCGAGCTAGTGCAGAGAGTTTAACGGAAGGCTTTTTCTCGGCGGGGGAATGTTCCTGTGTGTCGGTGCATGGCGGTAATCGTCTGGGTAGTAATTCCCTGTTGGAATGTGTGGTCTATGGTCGTCGCACGGGTCGCACGATCGCGGAATACGTCAAAAATCGTAAACTTCCCAGCTTTGATGCCCAATCCTACCTAACGGAAGCTCAGGAACAGATGAAACAGTTACTCAATCAAGCGGGAACTCTACGCATTAATCAGGTACGTCAAGAATTCCAGGATTGTATGACTGAATATTGCGGTGTTTTTCGTTCCCAGGAAGTGATGGAAGCAGGTTTATTAAAATTACAGGAAATTAAGGCTAAGTACGAGCAAATTTACCTGGATGATAAACACCCTGCCTGGAATACGGAGTTAATTGAAGCTCTGGAATTACGCAGTATTATGGTAGTCGGAGAAATGATTTTAACTTCGGCTCTCAATCGTCAGGAAAGTCGCGGTTCCCATGCACGGGAAGATTTCAGCGATCGCGATGATGAACGCTTTTTACAGCATACTTTGGCTTACTATTCTCCCGCAGGTATTGAGTTAAATTATATGCCCGTTGTTATTAACCGTTTTGAACCCAAGGAACGAAAATATTAATTTTTAAGAGATTCGGAGGGAATGGGTTTTGAATGCAATTTTGATTGATTGATTCCCTCTGATTTGATATTTTTTAAAAACTGAATAGATGAACGACTAAATCAATTATTCAAAATCACAGGAAATTACGTTATGCAACTAGAAGAATATTTTGAATTCTGCTCCGAGGATGATATTCGGCTAAAAGGAACCAGAGTTGGTATTGAAAGTATTCTTTATGAATACATCTATAAACAGCGATCGCCTGAAGAAATTATCAAACACTTTTCTGGAATTAGCATGGAACAAATTTATGCTACCATTCTCTACTATTTACACAATCAAGAAACAGTCAGTCAATATATAACAGAGTGGTTAGAATGGGGTCATCAACAAAGAAAAAAACAGCAATTAAGTCCGCCCTCTTCTGTGACTAGATTTAAAAAATGTATCAACAAAAATGAATTATGAATAGGCAGAATATTAAAAAAATACGAAACCTTATTTCTTTTATTATTTTATTTAGCTTATTTATATTGGTAACAATATCTTCTGGCTATACCCAAACTACCCCAAAAATAGAAAGCGTAAATCCTGTCATTTTAACCGATAAAATAACAGAATATCCTTTAGGTTTAAATTTAGAAATATTTGAAGATAAAACTAGAGAATTAACGATTGAAGATGTCGTTAATCAAAAATTTACCCCTAGTCAGCAAAAAGTCCCCAACTTAGGAATAAGAAATGCAGCGATTTGGGTACGGTTTCGGGTAAAAAATGAAGCAAATTTAACTAAAAATTGGCTCTTAATTTTAAGTGATACTCGTACTGGCACAATAGATTTTTATTTGCCTAAACTAGATCAAAATAAATTTAATATTATTAAAACTGGTAGAGATTTTCCCTTTTATACCAGAGAATTTAACCACCGTTATTTTATTGTTAACTTAGATTTTGATCATCAAAATGAACAGATTATTTATTTACGTTTAACCTCAAAAGTTGGTTTCACAATTCCTTTAAATATTTACTCCTTAGAAACATTTTGGCAAGAAGATCAAAGTAATATTTTATTCTTAGGAATATCCTACGGAATTATGTTGGTGATGATTGGTTATAATTTATTTTTATTTATATCCTTACGAGAC